>JBBSUU010000377.1:0-3748 GCA_038234115.1 Mycobacteriales bacterium | reverse complement strand
GGAGGCAACTGACTCCTCGGAGGCTTCGGAGGCAACTGACTCTTCGGGGGCTTCGGAGGCTTCGGGGGCTTCGGCTTCTGCCGCGCCGCGCGCCTGCGCCTCGGCCCGCTCCTGGATGGCCTCACTATTGGCCGCAGCATCGGAGAGTTCGTGGTGGTCGGCGGCGTCGGCCGCGTTCAGTGCGTCCTTCTCCTCGGCAGTAGGTGCCGGTTTCGGCGCTGCTGCACCGGGTGCCGGTTCGGGCGCTGCCTCCGCGGCCGACGGTGCTGCTGCATGGGCCGCGGCAGATACCTCGGAGTTGGTCTCCGGTACCGCTTGCGCCTCCTCTGCGGTGGCGCTCGGCGAAACGGTCGAAAAATCCTCGGTCATGGCTGCGGGCCTTCCTACTGCTCAGCGAGGGGGCGGACCCCCGGGCGCACGGATGCGCTCCCAATTTGCGTCTTTGAGATGGTCTCATCAACCGGCCGGGACAGATGCATTCCGATCAGTAAGTCTTCAGTCTGCCCGTTGCGGGTCCGTTCGCACAGCCCGGGGTGGGATTGACCGGCTGCCGAAGCTTTCGGATTCCGCTATCAGAATCCGATGTGGCCAATGTCGCTTCGGTGGGTGACGGCCCGATCGCGGATGGCGCTAGCCTGCAATGGTGATTACCGGCGTCTTGATATGGCCCTCAGCGCCGATCCTATGGCTACAGCAAAAGGGTGACATCTCGCTCGGGACCCCGGGCCCAGCGGTGGCCCAGGTGGCACAGTGTCTGGCCGCGATGAAGAGATCGGTGGACGAGGCAAAGCCTTTCGACCGGGTCGTGATTGTCGGTCCGGTGGCCCCGCTGCCGGTTGCCGCGCCTGACTTGCGGCCCACCGAAAGGTCGTCGGTCCGGCCGGTGCCCGGGGACAGCCGCGAGGTCTCCGCGCATGATCCGCTCGCCGATCTGAGCCCGCACTTCTCGCTGCCGACCTCGATGGTGAGTCGGCTGCTCCGAGGTTTTGGCTACCTGTTACCGGTCAGTGCGATCGAGGTCGGCATCAGGCCGATGGCCGGCTCCGCCGGCGTACCCGTGGGGGAGCTGCCGGCATTGACCCAGGTGCGCGAGGCAATGACCTCGGCGGTCGCCGAGGTCAGGACAGTTGATGGTCAGACGCTCCTGATCGTGGTCGGCGATGGCGCGGCCGCACACGGGGAAAACGCGCCGCTCGCTCGAGATGATCGCAGCACCACTTACGACGAAAGTGTCCGCCAAGCACTGGAGATCGGATCGCCGGCAGATCTTGCACAACTCTTGGCCACCCCGGATGAGAATGGGCCGCTCCCGGATCGGCCACTGGGTCTCGTCCTGGGATCTCTTGGTTTCTGGCCGCTCCACCTGTTGACCGCTCTCGACGTGATGGGACCGGCGAAGACGTACTTCTACGGCGCGCCGCTCGGTGTGAGCTATCAGGTCGCCGGCTGGTCGCCCATGGTGGCCGCCGGCCAGCGGGGTGGAGTTGCCGGCGGCACATCGTCTTGAGTGCCATCGATCGCTTGATCGTGATCGCCGGTCCGACCGCCGCAGGTAAATCAGAGCTGGCATTGCAGTTGGCCGAAGAGGTTGATGGCGAAATCATCAATGCCGATGCCCTCCAGCTCTACCGAGGCATGAACATCGGAACCGCAAAGATCCCCGTGCAGGAGCGACGCGGGATCACCCACCACCAACTGGACGTTCTCGACGTCACCGAGTACGCCACCGTGGCCGCATACCAGCGTGATGCGCGGGTCGCTGTGGAAAACATCTTGGACCGCTGTCGGACGCCGATTTTGGTCGGTGGCTCAGGGCTGTACCTCCAATCGGTAATAGATGATCTCAAATTTCCGGCCACTGACCCAGCGGTGCGCGCCGCTCTTGAAATCGAACTGGGGCAGCTCGGCCCATTGACACTGCACACCCGGCTGGCCGGCGTGGACCCACTGGCGGCAGCGGCGATCCAACCGCTCAACGGACGCAAGGTGGTCAGGGCATTGGAAGTCATCACCCTGACCGGTCGACCATTTTCGGCATCGATGCCGGTCCGCGGGAAGTTCAGGTACCGCGGCATCTGGTTCTGTGTCGATCGGGAGACCGCTGATCTGGATCACCGGATCGAGCTCCGCGTCCACCAGATGATCGAGCAAGGACTGTTGGAGGAGGTGAGAGGGTTGGCGAGAGTGGGACTTCGCGAAGGTGTGACGGCGGCCAGGGCTTTGGGCTACCAGCAGATGCTGGATGTCATCGACGGCCGGTTGGAATTACCCCAGGCCATGCTGGACACGATGGCCGGTACCCGCCGTTACGTGCGGCGCCAGCGGTCATGGTTTCGGCGCGATGAACGGCAAATCTGGCTGCGCGCCGACGACCCGAATCTGCTTGCCGAGGTGCTGACCGCCGCACGAGGCTGATTAGGCTGGAACGCATGAGCGGCATCAAATTTCTCAAAGGTCATGGCACCGAGAACGACTTTGTGCTGCTTCCAGATCCGGCTGGGACAATGACTCTGTCCGACGCCCAGGTCAGGACGCTGTGTGATCGTCGGGCCGGGATCGGCGGGGATGGCATTCTGCGGATTGCACCGGCCGGTGACGGCAGCTTTCTGATGGACTACCGCAACGCGGACGGATCGCTCGCGCAGATGTGCGGCAACGGAGCCAGGGTCTTCGCCCGGTTTCTGGTGGATGCGGGCTGGCAGGCGGCGGGGGACTTCGAATTCCAGACCCGCGGCGGCACCAGAACAGCTTCCCTCGCGCCGACCGGCGACGTCACGATAGGCATGGGTCCGGCCAGGGTGGGTGGCGCCAGTAGCGCGGGCAGTGACTTGAACTCGGGAAGGGCCCATGACTTCGCCGGCGTGATGGTGGACGTGGGAAACCCACACCTGGTGGCCTTCACCGACCTCGACCTGGCCGAATTGGACCTGACCGGGCAACCGAGTTTCGATGCCTCGGTCTTCCCATCCGGCGTCAATATCGAGTTTGTCACTGTGCTGGGCGAGAACGATGTCGCGATGCGTGTTCACGAGCGAGGGGTGGGCGAAACCCGTTCGTGCGGAACTGGGACGGTGGCTGTGGCTGCGGCCTATCTGGCGGCCCGAGGCCGGTCGGTGGGGACAGTGAGAGTCCGCGTGCCGGGTGGGGTGTTGGTGGTGCGAATCGAAGACGGAGAAAGCTATTTGACCGGTCCGGCGGTGATTGTCGGCGCCGGTGAAATCGATCTCGCCTGGTGGGACACCATAGGTCAGACAGAATCGGCCTCCGGTAATTTCTTGAGCCTCCACAGCGGGGAGAGATAGACCGGCAGCAGCGCGAGCAATCCCAGAAAGGTGGCGATCCAGATCGCGGTGATGGCCCCGAAAGCATGACCGAGAATCCCGCCCAGCATGGCGCCGATCGGGATCGTCCCCCAGATCAGGAACCGAACCGTGGCGTTCATGCGGCCCAGGAGTTCCGGTGGACACAGGCGCTGCCGAAAGCTCACGGTGGCAACGTTATAGATCACCAGTGAGGCATAGAGAAAGCCGCCGCCGATGATCAGCGTGGGGATCGCCGGCCAGAGCGAGGCCAGTGGATAGCAGAATGCTGTCGTCATCATCGCGGTGGCCGAAACGATGATGGCCGGGCCTTCGCCGGTCAGATTCGCGAGCTTCCTGGTCAACAGCGCGCCCATCAGACCACCGATCGCGGCCGCGGATTCGACGATGCCGATCGTCAGGGCCGACAGATGTAGGTCACGCACCAG
>JBBSUU010000376.1:0-3752 GCA_038234115.1 Mycobacteriales bacterium | reverse complement strand
GTGACGCCGACACCGGACGGTGTCCCTGTAAGGATTATGTCCCCCGGGGCAAGCGTGCAGAGCCTGGAAGCGAAGGCGATCAGTTCGGCGCAGCTGAAAATCATGCCGCCGGTTGTGGCCTGCTGCTTGATCTCACCGTTCAGGGTGAGCCGGATTGGCAGGGCCTGCGGGTCCGCGATCTCGTCCGCCGTCACCAGATATGGGCCCACCGGAGCCGAATGATCGGCCCATTTGCCCTCCAGCCAGTCGAAGAAACCAACCTGCGGATTCGTGGTGTCGCGTTCAAAACCCATGCCATCCAAGGCACGCAACGAAATATCGTTGGCGGTGGCGTAGCCGAAAACATGGTCCAGCGCCCGGCCGACCTCGATATTGGCGCCGCCCTTTCCGATCACTACCGCCAACTCGGCCTCCCAGTCGGCGGCCGCGGAGATGGCCGGGATGGTGAATACGTCATCGGGGCCGGCGATGGCGTTGTTGAACTTATTGAACAGTTTCGGCGAGAGGCGAGTCTTGTCGACCACCGCGCCGCCACCCTCGCTGATGTGTGACTGGTAGTTGCTCGCCGCGCAGATGATCTTTCCCGGAGTTGCCAATGGCGTCAGTACCGTCACGGCGTCCAGCGGCAGGGCGACCCCGCCGTCGGTGGGCGCCGCCGGTAGGACTCCACCGGCGGCGATCTCGCCGCTGGCCACCAACCGGCCGAGGTCGCCGTCACCGAGTTCGATGATTCCCGCGCCGTCTTCGGTGAGCCGGCCATGGCCGATGGTGTCGTCCGAGCGGCGGTAGCTGAGTAGTTTCATCAGGATCTCTCTTGTCGGAAGTTGCTAATCGCAGGGTGTTTGGAATCTGGATCAGAATTGCGTGACGCGGTGATGTGCGGCCGCCTCGGTCAGGACGTCGATGATGGCGGCCAACCCGGCCGCGACCGCCAGGTTCGGTACCCGACCGCCGGCGGCAACCGACTGGATCATCGCCTGCACCGAACTCGGCCCGAACGGCAGCCGACGATGCCCGGCCCCGTAGAGGTCGAACGCCGGGGAGTCCAGATCGACCAGTAATTGGCCGTGGCTGCCCAAGATTCGGTAGCGGTGCAGGGTGTAGTCGGCGTCATTGGCCGGCAAGGGAGTTGCGTCGGTCCGGGGGGCCGGCGTGGACCCACCGGAACGGCCCACGAGGAGGCTGACGACGACCTGCTCACAGCGCAGCGACAGGGTAATTGACTCACCGCAGCCGTCCGGGCCCGGCGGCGCGATCACGGCATGGGCCTTGCCGTGCAGGTCACCGATGAGTGACTGCACCACGTCCAAGGCGTAGACGGCGAGATTGCGCAGTTCCCCGGCCGGGTGCGGCCCGTCGGATGGGCCGACCAGCAGCTCACCGTGAATGGCGTGCAGCAGTCCCAGGCCGCCGCCGGCGACGCGTCCGCGGGTCGCGGTGAGGGCAGGGTGGAAGCGTGGATGGTGCGCGGCGATGGCGCCCGGGAAGCGCTGCGCCAGGTCGATCAGGTCGGCGGTGCCCAACAGGGTTGGTTTGTCGATCAGGACCGGAATCTGCGCTCCGGCGGCACGTTCGAGCAATGTGGCCAGCTCCGGCGGCCGGGCCGGGTCGGGACAGGCGATGATCAACGAGATACCGCCGGCAACGGCTGCTGACAGGTCGGAGAACAGCGCAATGTCGGCTCCACGAGCCAACTCCGCGGCCCTGGAGCCGGCTGTGTTGTCTTCGGGCCTATCGGGAGCCCAGAGACCGGCGATCTCGAAGCCATCGAGGGACTGCACGGCAGGCAGATACATGGCGGCCTGATGATGTTGCTTGTTTGCGGTGGTTCCGGTGCCGGCCAGCAGGACTTTTACCGTGCCTGTGGTGCTCATACGGTCCGTTCCTTCTGGGCTGGTTCGAGTGCTGGAATGACGACCCCGGCTGGGAGGGTGATGACCTCGCCGGTGCGCGAGGACTCCTCGACTGCCTCGGCGATGGCGATGGAGTGCACCGCATCCGCGGTTCCCGGAAAGATCGGGACGCCGTCGACGATGGCTGCGTGCAGCGCTTGGAGTTGTCGGACGAATGGTGATGCGGCGGTGGCGCTGATGGGACCGACGAGATCGTCGGTCAGTATCACCGCGCCATCGGAGTTCCATTTGCGCACCAGTGTGCCGGTGCTGCCGTGCACGACGATTTCGAACATGTTGGTGGCCTTGGGACGCTCCCCCCGGGATATCTCACAGACCGCGGTGGTGCCGTTGGCGAACTCCAGTGTCGCTACCAGCGCATCGTCGATTGCCAACGCGGCCGACGTGACCTTCTGGCCCATGGTGAACACCCGCACCACCTGCGAACCCATCCACCAGTGGGCCAGATCGTAGAGGTGTACACCGTTGTGGAAGGCGTGTCCGCCGCTGCGGGCCGGATCCAGGACCCAGGCTCCCCAGTTGCCCCAGAGCCAACCGGCGGTGATGGCGACCCGCATCGATCGCGGTGTCCCGACCGCACCTGACTCCAAGGCGGCGGCGACCGCGCGCGCGTAATCACTGTGTCGGTGGGTGTGCCCGACCTGCAGGATCAGACCGCGCTCGGCGAAGGCGGCGACCACCGCCTTCGCATCGGCCACCGACAGCGCCAGCGGTTTTTCCAACAGAAGGTGTTTGCCGGCCGCTGCCACCGCCAGGGCCAACTCGGCATGCGTGTCGTTGGGAGTGCCGAGCACGACCACGTCCACGTTGTCGTCGGCCAGCAACGAAGCCAGATCCGCCGCGACGGTGGCACCGTAGCGCGCGGCCAACGTCAGTGCTGCAACCGGTGATCGGTCCTGCACGGTGACCACCCGAAATCCGGGCAGCGACTGCGCGGCCTGGGCATGGACTTCGGCGATCAGCCCGGCGCCGACGATACCGATGCCCAATGGGCCTGCACTTGCACTCATGTCGGCCTTTCGCACACAAGAAACTGCGTTTCAGTAGTTGTAGCCAGAGCCTAGAACCAGCGGTCCACAGAGTCCACCACCGGCCCGGCATTCTTGACCTGAAAGGTCGTTTCGTGTTTAGTCGCAGAGGTGGATCTGCTGCTGACCGGCGGCCTGGTGTACGACGGCTCCGGTTCCCCCGCCCGTCGGGGCGATGTCGGGGTGGTCGACGGCCGGTTGCTGTTGGACGCCGATCACCTGGCCGCGGCTCTGGACGGTGGTAATCGGCCAAACCGCGTCATTGACATCGGCGGTTTGGTGATCTGCCCCGGCTTCGTCGATATCCACACCCATTCTGATCTCACTTTGCTGTCCAACCCGTTGGGCCCCAGCAAGATTCATCAAGGAGTGACCACCGAGGTGGTGGGTAACTGTGGCCTGGGACTGGCACCGCTCCCCGCGCCGGGAGATCCCGGGGCCGCTGCCGATCTCGCCGGCATCCGAGCCGCGGTCGGCTACCTGGATCTGGATCCCGCCGTCCGCATTCAGTGGCGTGGCGTCGCCGGCTACCTGCGGGAAGTAGGTGCGGCCGGTCCGGCGATGAATGTTGCCACCTTCGTGCCGCACCTGCCATTGCACGCAGGGGTGGTCGGCCTGCAGGACCGCCCGGCCGATGCAGAAGAGCTGGAAACCATGGCCAGGCTGTTGGATCAGGAGCTCGGCGCCGGTGCGGTCGGTCTGTCCACCGGGCTCGTGTACGCGCCACTGTGTTACGTCCGGGAGGACGAGCTGCTGCGGCTGGGCGCGGTGGTTGCCGAACATGGAAAGTTGTTCGCCTGGCATGTCAGGG
>JBBSUU010000375.1:0-3768 GCA_038234115.1 Mycobacteriales bacterium | reverse complement strand
TTGAGGGCAGGATGATTGCGGCCAGGCCGGCACTGTTCAGTAGTGATGTGCAGCGACGACAGGTTGCCGACGTGCTGGTTGCCAACCTCGGTGCTGCGGTCAACGCCGACGACATCATCGAGAAGCTGGTGTCCGGCAAGACCTATGTCTATCTGGCCAAGAGTGTGATGCCGGCCCAGGCCGACACGATAATGACCCAGATTGGAGGGCTGCTGACCAAGGACCAGGTAAACGCGGTGGTCACCGAACGGCAGGATCTGCGGCAGTACCCCGATGGTGGGATAGCCCGTTCGGTGGTGGGAGCGACCGGCTGGACCGGCAGCGGAACCATGGGCGTCGAGGTGATGTACGACTCCGTGCTTTCCGGCGTCCCCGGATCGCGGGAGGTAGAAGTCGACGCTCGCGGCGGCATCATCCCCGGTACCGCATCGAACGAAGCACCGGCCGTCAACGGCGCGGATGTCACTCTGACCATTGACTCGGACCTGCAGTACGAAATCACCCAGTACCTGACGAATTACGTCGCCCAATCGGGGGCCAAGGGCGGCAAGGTCATCGTGGTCGACGTGAAGACCGGCCAGGTCTACGCCATGGCGTCGACCAAGGTGGGCGAAGATCCGGCCAAGGCGCAGACGAACGACGTGGTCTACGAAACATTCGAACCGGGCTCGGTGAACAAGGTGGTGACCTTTGCCGCCGCACTGGAGGCCGGCCTGATCACACCGGAAACGGTGATGCCGGTCGACGGTGATATCAAGATGGGCGGCATCACGGTCCATGACGCCTGGTCGCACGGAATCGTCGATATGACAGCGACCGGCATTCTCGCCAAATCCTCCAATGTCGGCACCCTGATGCTGGCTCAGAAGGTGGGAGAGGACCCGTTCGAGTCGATGTTGACCAAGTTCGGACTGGGCCAGAAGTCGGGTATCGAACTGCCGGCCGACAGCAAGGGTGTGGTTCCGGCCAAGGGTGACAATCGGTGGTCCAACACCACCTTCGCCAACCTGCCGATCGGACAGGGACTGGATATGACGCTGGTCCAGTTGGCCATGATGTACCAGGCGATCGGCAATGACGGTGTCCGACTGCAGCCGACGCTGATCGCCGGCACCACCAGGAACGGCGAATTCACCCCAAAACTGCCGGCGGCCGGAACGACGGTGATGTCATCGACAACGGCGCACACGCTGCGCGACATGTTGCGGGCGACCATCCAGGACGGTGACTCCGCACACCGCGGTACCGCCTCTGGCGCAGCGCTGACCGGCTATCAGGTCGCCGGAAAGACCGGAACCGCCCAGCAGGTCGACCCGGCCACCGGTCAATACTCCAATTCGATGTACAACTCGACCTTCGCGGGCCTGGTTCCGGCCGATAACCCGAAATTCGCCATCGCGATTATGTTGGACGCCCCGCAGGACGGAAAGAATGCGGTTCCGCTGTTCAAGGACGTGGCGGCGTATGCGCTGCGGTCCTTCGATGTACCGCCATCGCCGACCCCGGCCCCGACCTATGACCTCTACGTCAACTACAACGGGTAGATTTTGCGCTCGTGCCATTCAATCCAAGTACCCGTCCGGAAGGGTTGCCACCGGTCGCGCTGACCGAATTGGCGACCTTGATCCAGGCCGAGCTCCGTCGGCCGAACTCATCAGCAGAGCAGAACCCGGTCACCGGGATCACGCTGCGCTCAGGTGAGGTGCAGAGCGGCGACGTGTTCGCGGCGATCCAGGGCAGCCGATCGCACGGCGCCCAGGCTATCGGCGCCGCTCTGGCGGCCGGTGCCGTAGCGATCCTCACCGATGATGCCGGTGCGCGAATCGCCGGCTCGATCCCGGTGCCGTTGCTGATCGTTCCGGACCCGCGCTCGGTGCTCGGCGTGCTGGCCGCTCGCATTTACGGGGATCCCAGTGCTTCGCTGAAAATTATCGGCGTCACCGGTACGTCGGGTAAAACGACCACCAGTTATCTGGTCGAGGCCGGCTTGCGGGCCTGTGCCCAACGCACCGGCGTCATCGGCACCGTGGAGACCAGGATCGGTGACGAAGTGTTCCCCAGCGCCTTCACCACGCCCGAAGCGCCGGATCTGCAGGCGCTCTTGGCCGTTATGGTTCAACAGGGCGTGGATGCCGTCGCGATGGAGGTTTCCTCGCACGCACTCTCGATGGGTCGGGTATCGGCGACCAGGTTCGAGGTCGGAGCGTTTACCAATCTCTCGCAGGATCACCTGGATTTTCATGGTGATATGGAGAGCTATTTTCAGGCCAAGGAACTGCTGTTCGACGGTCGGGCGAAGACCGGTGTCATTGACCTGGATGACCTCTACGGTCACCGGTTGTCCAGGAGCCACCCGGATGCGGTCACGATTTCTGCCGCAGCCGAGGCCGACGCCGACTGGCAACTGGACAGCGTCAAGGCCGGCTCCGGTGGGGTCCAACATCTGATGATCAGCGGACCGGCCGGGCAACAGCTCACGGTGGACCTTGCGCTGCCCGGTGCTTTCAACATCTCCAACGCGTTGGTAGCTCTGGCCTGCCTGGACGCCGCCGGGTTCGACGCCAAAAAATCGGCTGCCGCGATTTCCGGGGTCGTCGTTCCGGGTCGGATGCAAACGGTCGACGGTGGTCAGGATTTTCTGGCGCTGGTCGACTACGCCCACAAGCCAGCTGCTCTGGAGGCGGTTCTCAACGCGGTTCGGGACGCGATCACCGGTCGGATCATCCTGGTCGTCGGCGCCGGTGGTGATCGGGACAGGGGCAAACGCCAGGTGATGGGGTCGGTGGCAAGCCAACGCGCAGATCTCATTTTCATCACGGATGACAACCCTCGTTCCGAGGACCCGTCCTCTATCCGGGCGGAGATCATGGCCGGTGCGTTGACACACCCGGACTCGGCGGGCCGGCTACACGAAATTGGGGACCGCCGGGCTGCGATCCGCGCCGCGGTGGCGGCCGCCGATCCCGGCGATGCGGTTCTGATTGCCGGCAAGGGGCATGAGCAGGGTCAGAATATCGGAGATCAGGTGCTGCCCTTCTCGGATGTGGACGAGCTGCTGGCGGCGCTGCAGGAACGCACCACAGTTTTGGACGACCGGGTACGCCCGCAACAGGATGAGGTGAAGTAGACGGTGAAGGCAATGAACCTGGCGCAGGTGGCCGCTATCGTCGGTGCGCGGTCGACGTCGGACTCCTCATCGGATGTCGACGCTGCTTCTGCTGTTGTCACCTCGGTCGAGTTCGACACCCGCAAGGTGCAGCCGGGATCGCTGTTTCTGGCATTGCCGGGGGTACGGGTCGACGGTCATGATTTTGCGGCCGCCGCCGCCGACGCCGGCGCTGTCGCGGTGCTGGGTTCGCGGTCCATCAAAGCTGCCATCCCACTGCTCGAGCTACCGGCGGCCGATGTCCTCGACGCGGTGGCGAACCTGGCCAAGGCGTCCGTGCGCGAGCTGACAGCGCTGGGCCGGCTCACCACCATCGGTATCACCGGCTCGGCGGGAAAGACGTCGACCAAGGATCTGGTTGCTGCGATCACCGCCACCGTCGGTAGCACCGTGGCGCCGCCGGAGTCCTTCAACAACGAACTCGGGCATCCTTACACCGTGCTGCGCGCCGACGAAGACACTCGTTTTCTGGTGTTGGAGCTGTCTGCTCGTGGACCAGGTCATATTGCGGCGCTGGCCAAGGTGGCGCCGTTGCAGATCGGCGTCGTGCTCAACGTCGGCACCGCCCATCTCGGAGAGTTCGGCTCGGTGGAGGGCATCGC
>JBBSUU010000374.1:0-3772 GCA_038234115.1 Mycobacteriales bacterium | reverse complement strand
TCTACGGCGTCGACTTCGGCAACGGGAACTGGGGCGGCGACGATTTGACCAGCGATTTCACCATTGGTCGCAATCAGGTGGTCAAAGCCGATGTGAATTCGCACGAGCTGGTGGTGCTGCAGGACGGCGTCGTGGTGGCCACTTACGACGCTTCCTATGGCAAGGGCACCAACGCCGACCAAACTACCCGCTCCGGTGTCCATGTTGTGTCCGAGAAATTCGAGGACAAGCTGATGAGTAACCCCAAATATGGCTATACCAACCTTCTTGAACACTGGGCCGTGCGGATCAGTGCCAACGGCGAATTCATCCACGCCAACCCGAACACCGTCGCCGACCAAGGAAATTCCAACGTCAGCAATGGCTGCGTGAACCTCTCGACGGCCAATGCGCAGGCCTACTTCAACTCCGCGATCTATGGTGACCCGGTCGAAGTCACCGGAACCGATGTCAATCTTTCGGCCGCGGATGGGGACATTTTTGACTGGTCGGTCTCCTACAACGTCTGGAAGAGCCTCTCCGCCCTGAACTGATCGGGCCCTGAACTGATCGGGCCCGGAACTGAGCCGAACTGAACCGACCTCAACCCAGCGGCAAGTAGGCTCCGACGGGTGCATATCGATCTCAACAGTGACCTCGGCGAAGGCTTCGGCAATTGGGACTTCGGGGATGACGCGGCCATGCTCGAGGTGGTCACCAGCGCGAACATTGCCTGCGGGTTCCACGCCGGCGACCCGCGCCATTTGCTGCAGACCTGCCGGCAGGCGGCTGATCGTGGCGTCCGGATCGGGGCGCAGGTTGGCTATCGGGACCTGGCCGGATTCGGTCGACGGTTCATCGATGTGGAACCTGCGGATCTGATCGCAGATGTGCGCTATCAAATCGGCGCCCTTGACGGACTCGCGCGTTCGGTGGGCAGCTGTGTGTCCTATGTCAAACCCCACGGCGCCCTCTACAACACCGTGGTGCGTCATACCGAACAAGCCGCCGCCGTGGTCGAGGCGATACGCGGCTACGACCGGGAGTTGGGGGTGCTCGGTTTACCCGGCTCCGACCTGCTGGCGTTGTCCGAAGCGGCCGGTTTGCGTGTTTACACCGAGGCTTTCGCCGATCGGGCCTACACGCCGCAGGGGGAGTTACGCTCCCGGCGGCTACCCGGTGCGGTCATTACCGACCTGGCGGTGATTGCCGCCCGGATCCGCCGGTTGGTCAGTGCCGGCGAAATCCTCTGTGATGACGGAAGTGTCATTCCGATGGCGGCCGATTCCATCTGTGTCCATGGCGACACCCCGGGTGCGGTGGAAATGGCTGCTGCCGTGCGGGACGTGTTGGACGGTGTCGGTGTCGAGGTGAGATCTTTTACCGAGCCGGCGGATTCGCCATGACAGGATCGGAGTTCACGATCCTGCCCTATGGCGACCAGGGCGTCCTGGTGCAATGTCGGGATCTGAAATCGGCAATGGCGCTGCGGGGATGGTTGGAGATGCACCCGGTGGTGGGTCAGCGCGAGATCATTCCGGCTGCCCGGACCGTCCTGATCCGCCTGGACGGTGGCAGTGATCCATCGGCACTGGCCGGGCAGCTTCCATCACCGGAACTGCTGGTGCAAGCCGAACCCGAAATCCCGGTGCCGGCGATCACGATCGAAGTTATCTATGACGGCCCGGATCTGGCCCAGGTGGCGGATTTCACCGGACTTGCCGTCAGGGACATCATTCGCCTGCACACCACCTCACCGTGGGTGGTGGCGTTCACCGGCTTTATGCCGGGCTTCGGCTATCTGACCGGTGGTGATCCGCGGCTCGCGGTGCCCCGGCGACATGATCCGCGGCCACGGGTACCGGCCGGCGCCGTCGGCCTGGCGGGTGAGTTTTCCGGGGTCTATCCACAGTCATCGCCAGGCGGTTGGCAACTGCTGGGGCGCACCGATGCTGTGCTGTGGGATGAGCGGCGGAATCCGCCGGCCCTGTTCGTGCCGGGTACGACGGTGCATTTTGTTCAGGTGCTGCCGTGAATGTGGGCAGGCAAAGGGTGGTTCGGCTCGTCGTGGTTCGACCCGGCCCGTTGACCACCGTCCAGGATTTGGGTCGCCCGGGATACGCCGCTCTGGGAGTCAGTACCTCCGGGGCGGCCGACCGAGGGGCGCTGCGGTGCGCCAATGCCCTGGTCGGAAATTCGCCGACGGCCGCAGCGTTGGAATTGACCTTTGGTGGCCTTCGATTGCGTTGCCTGGGAAAAGTAAAGCTCGCTCTGGCCGGGGCGCCATTGCCGGTCCGCGTGGTTGGTCCCGATGGGGAAAAGAGCGACAGATCGTGGGGCGCGGCCTTCGACCTGCTCGCCGGCGAACAGGTGGATCTCGGCCGGCCGGCCGTCGGGTTGCGCAGTTACCTGGCCGTCCGCGGCGGCTTCGCTACCCCGATGACGCTCGGATCTCGTTCCACAGATGTGTTATCCGGAATCGGGCCGGCTGCGCTGATCGCCGGATTGGGACTGGCCGTGGGCACCGATTCCGACTACCGCGGGGTGACCGCGCAGCTCAGCGCTGCTCAGGTGGCTCAGGTGGCTCAGCCTGCAAGTAGCTTCTCGCCCGTGTTGTTGCGCATCTCGTTAGGGCCCCGAGACGACTGGTTCACCGCAGAAGGACTGCACACATTGACTTCTCAAGACTGGCAGGTAAGCCCGGATTCGAACCGGATCGCAATGAAACTGATCGGTGAAGTGGTTCGTCGTAGCCGAATGGATGAATTGCCGAGTGAAGGGTTACTGCCCGGCGCCATTCAAATACCCCAGGGCGGGATGCCGGTGCTCTTCCTGGCCGACCATCCGGTGACCGGCGGCTATCCGGTGATCGCAGTGGTTCTGCGGTCAGATGTTGACCTGGCGGCACAGGTGCGGCCAGGAGGTCTGGTCCGGTTCACGATCGCCTGAAGTTGCCCCTTCGGGCCGCGGATTTGCTCGATCAGACGGCTGAAAGTGATGGCGTCCAGTAGCTTTCATGGGCGAACATGCGTGGATGGGGTGCGAACATCTGGGCGAGGAGAAATCCCGCTCGCAGCGGGCGAATGGCCAAACCGCACCTTTTGACCGTCTTCCGCCCGCGCACCAATGGATGCTGGCACTACAGCGATCGGCCGGAAACGCCGCAGTTGCGGCTGCGATCCGCCGGCGGACCGGCGAGGGGCTGTGCATTCAACGAGATGACGAGGACGAGACGCCGGTTCCTGCCGAACCGGCATCTACGATGCCAGCGGCAAAGCCAATTCGCTGGCCGCAATCAGAGCCGCACGACTTCCTTCGCAACCGACCAGATCTGATCCCCAACGGTGGGCTCAAAGCACCCACCGTAGGCTCGGCAGCCATCGATTGGCGTCAACTCGCCGCGGTCTATACGACCAGGGAACTCACCCTGTCCGAGCCCGATCGGACCGTCATCGCCGGGCATTGGCTCCGCTGGTACCCGGTGGCACAAGCGCTGTACCGACTTCCGCTCGCCAAGTCCCTGTTCGCCTCACCCGCGGCCATCATGAACACCATGACGGCCAAAATGATCGATAGTTCCCTGTCCGGGTCCAACCCCACCATGATCGAGAAGTTCAACGCGGACGCAGAAAAATTCGGGGTCAGCACAACGACGCTCGGCGTCGATCTGTTCAAATTTTGATTATCTGGGCCATGAGGGCGGCACCGGTCGCGGCGACATGGTCGAGATCTTTGAGGTCCAAGACCTGCAGGTAGACCCGCTGCACTCCCGCCTGCGCCCATTGCCCAAGCT
>JBBSUU010000373.1:0-3773 GCA_038234115.1 Mycobacteriales bacterium | reverse complement strand
CGGGCCGGACCCCACCATGAACGATGATTGGCAACGCATTTCACCACTGGAACGCAGCTTCGCCGATCTCGTCCCGGTCGCGCCGTTGGACTCTTTCGTCGCCGGCCTGACTACCGCCCACAATCCAAGCTTTCTCCAGCCTCTCGGGCATCTGGTCAGTGCGCAGGGCCCGAGTGGCCTGGTCACCGGAATCGCCTCGCTGCCGACACCGCATCCGGTTGCCGGTGGACCCGAGCTCGCGCTGGCTGCCCCGCGCGGACGGGTGGCCACAGCGATGGTGCAGCGGGCCTGGTCCGGCATGGGTGACTCGGTACAAAGATTGCGATCACTGCTGTTGGTGAGTCCAACCCCAGCAGTGAACCGTGCTCCGGGGCGCGGTTTTTCAGGCGAAGACGACGACGGGCCGACGGCGCGCACCGAACCAGTGGTGCAGCCGATGTCCGCTGCGAGCCGGCCGGCAGCCATGGCGTCGGTGGCGACCGGTTTCCCCCCGCCCGTACGACGCACCCTGCAGCCGGTCGCTACCGCCGCCGCCGCGCCCCGCACCGTCCCCACGCCCCAGCAGAGCTACTTGCTACCGACAGCGGGATCATCGCTGCTCCCGCTGCCGGCATCGCTGCCGGCGCCGCGAGCTTCGGATGCTCAAATCGGGGCCACTGCGGTAGCTGTCCCAATCCCCGCGGACGCAGCGGGAGCACCCACTTCGACTTTCCACCCCGCTCCGCAGCCGGCCGATTCCCCCGTCCCGTCTGCTCTCACGGACACCATTGCGGGGAACACCGCGCCGACGGTCGGCCTCGGCAACCTGATGCGGGCCGTTGCCGCCCTGGAGCCAAGCAATCAGATCCCGACCGGCGTCGTCGAAACCGGGATTCCGACAGCTTCGAAAGGTCCTACGCGGCAGCTGATCTCTGAAGATTTTCAACCATCCTCGGCCAGCCGACCCGGGCTGGGCGCACCGTTGCGCCGGGAGCCGACCCCACCAGCAATGAGCAAGTGGGTGCCTTTTCCCGGCGCTGCCACCTCGGTGGCGCCGGTACCGGTAGAACAACAGTCGGCAGTTGTCCAGACCTTTTCGGCGCGTCAGGCAATGTCGTCAGGGGCAGATTCCACCGCAGCTCCGGCCGGCTCCGACTGCGCCCACCCGGTGTCACCGCCGGTGCAAGGTGACACCTTCGACGAATCGGGAGCTGTCGGTTCTACTGTCGTTGATCGCTTTGCACCACTATTGGCCGGCGGCCAAGACCCCGTCCAGAGCGGCGAGGAACCGGATGCCGAGGCCGACGGAACCAGCTTGAATGTTGGCTCGGTCGGCAATATCAAGGACTACCGCCCGGTGTCACTGGATTTTCCTGCCCCCCACATAGGCGCCTTGCCACCGATCGGTCTGGCGCCGCGGCACTGGCTGCCCGAACTCGGCTCGCCCGTTGACCACGGTGCCGCGTTGGCTGTCCCCTTGCTCACTGCAGCCCGGATGGTGGCCGGACCCGGCCGGCTGCAGAGTTCGGTGTCAGGCACGCCGAGTATCCAGCGAGTCCGCGCTCTCGCCGATCCGTCGCCGGCCGCCGGCGAGTCCCGTCGAATCCCCCCGGGCGGTGCCAGGTCATCCCATGGCGGGTCCCCCCTCCCGCTCAGCGGCCTGGGCTTGAGTGGCACGTTTGCGAGCAATGCCGGTAGGAGCGATATCGGTGCCAGGGGGGTGGCAAATGTGCGGCAGCGCAGCATAAATGCCGACGCCGCTGATCGGTCTTCTGGTTCGCGAAGTACAGCCGTGGAGATGGCTCCTACCCACAAGCGCGAGATGGCTTTTGCACAGCTGCCCGAGTTGGCCCTTGCGAACAGGCCCGTGGTGGCGTCGTCGAATATCTCGGTGCAACGAATGCAAGACCCGGGATCGGCCGCGATGGCTGCCGGAATCGCCGAGCCGGATGGAAACGGCGGGGTGGTCTTTTCCGCGCCGGCCACTTCTTCCGGTCAGGTCCAGCGAGCAGCGACAATGTCATCCCTTCAACCGGCGTCGACGTCTGCACCAAGCTCAGCCGGACCGAACGCAGTTGCAGCACCGGCCGGCGTTGCCGGGCCGGCAGTGGGGGCGATGCCGGACCTGGACGATCTGGCACGGCGACTATTCGATCCACTCAGTGCCCGGTTCAAGACCGAGCTATGGCTCGATCGCGAACGAGCCGGTTTGATCACCGATCTACGACGCTGACCGGGCCGAATCGCCAACCCGAACTGCGTCAACCGCCGTCGCTGAATTGAGAAATGGAGGAACGAAGATGGCTGATCCCGAATATGCGGTCACGGTTTGCTTCGCAGTCAGCATCGACTCCAGTGAATTGGGCATGTTCAACAGTTGCGAGGGACTGGGTATCGAGATGGTGATGGAGCAACGGGAAGAGGGCGGCAACAATGCGATGGTCTGGCAGTTGCCAACTCGGATCAAATTCTCGAACGTCAAATTTAGCCGTCCCATCGGCAACGACACCGGAAAACTGACCGATTGGTTCGCCTCCATGATCAACGGCGTCAAACCACAGACAGCGGTGATCCAGGCGATGACCGGAGATCTGCGCGTGGTGGCCGAATGGTCACTGATCGGCGTTGTTCCGGTGCGCTGGACCGGGCCGAGCCTGAACTTCGATTCACCCAAGGCCGCCATGGAAACACTGGAGATTGCCCACCACGGGATCCTCAGCAAGAACAAGATTGCCTGAGGTTGCGATCATGACCGCAGCAATTGCCCTAACCATGTCAGGGGCCGCGCCGGGTGGACGTCCGGCGCTGCCCTCACCCGCCGGTGACAAGAGCAAACTCGGCAGCATCGAGAAGCCGAACGTGGAGAAGGCCGAACTCACCTTCTACGATGCGAAACCGCAGGGGTCCGGTGGAGGCGCATTGGGTGGTGAACGCGGCAAAGTTGAGTTTCAGTTCAATCCCAAGGAACTGACGATCGCCAAAGCTGCCAAGTGGGAGCGCAGCAATGATGCGAAGGCGAAAAAGGCCGGGCCACCTCAATTCAGTGGCGCCGAGCCCTGCAAGATGACACTGGAAATGTTCTTCGATGCCACCGGTGAGCACGACGGCAGCGTGGTGGCAGCGGTGGAGAAACTATTCCAATGCTGCGTTCCCACGGAAGAAACCCTGGGACAGAAAAAACCCTCGCCACCGCTGGTCAAGTTCAAATGGGGCACTATCAGCAGTTTCCCGGCTTTCATCACTTCGGTCAGTGCCAAATTCACCCTCTTCGCAGCGAGCGGCACGCCAATTCGCGCAACCTGCACGGTGTCGATGGAAGAAATGCCCGCTGATCTCGGCAAGCAGAACCCGACGTCGGGCGCGCTCGCCGTGACGCGGGTACACAAGACTATCTCCGGGGACTCGCTGGCCTCGGTTGCCTACGCCGAATACGCAGACCCAACACTGTGGCGAGAGCTGGCGGCCTACAACGGAATTGATGATCCGATGCGAATTCCGGAGGGCCAGGTGCTGATGTTGCCATCACCGGAAGCACTCGCCACCGGTGCGAGCTGAACTGCAATGCCCATCAGCGCCGGATTTCTGATCGAAGTAGCTGGCACCGCCCTGCCCGAGGATATCGCCGCCATGATGGTCTCAGCTGTCGTGGACGACAGTTTGCGCCTCCCGGACCTGTTCATCCTGCGCTTCCGTGACCCGCAACGGCTCGTCATTGCGAAAGCGAAATTCAAAGTTGGTGCCCAGCTGAAGGTCTCGGTGATCACCGCGGACGGCAAGTCGCCTCAGTCACTGAT
>JBBSUU010000372.1:0-3781 GCA_038234115.1 Mycobacteriales bacterium | reverse complement strand
TTCGATGGTCAATTCGGCAACTCTGGGTTGAGGACTCCGCTGTCCGGACGTGGCATCACCGAGTCAACTTTCGCCATTGCACCGAGTGCTGGCAGGATGACTCTCTGTGAACCGCGCTACTGACTCCCCCCTACCCGCCGCCATCAGCACCCCTTGGTGGGCCGACACGGTCGGCTATCAGATCTACATCCGCAGCTTCGCCGACTCCAACGGCGATGGCATCGGCGATCTGATCGGTATCCGTGAGCACCTCGGGTACCTGGAGTTGCTCGGAATCGAAACCATCTGGGTCACCCCGTTCTATCCGTCACCGATGGCAGACGCCGGGTACGACGTTTCCAACCCGCGCGACATCGATCCCAGTTTCGGCACCCTGGCAGATTTGGACGCACTGGTCGCCGAAACTCACTCGCGGGGGATGAAACTGATCATCGATCTGGTTCCCAACCACACCTCATCACAGCATCCGTGGTTCATCCAGGCACTGGCCGCAGTTCCCGGCAGCCCCGAGCGGGCGCGCTATCTCTTCCGTGACGGCGCCGGCCCAGACGGTGATCAGCCGCCGAACAACTGGCAGTCGATTTTCGGCGGGTCGGTCTGGCAGCAGGTACCTGATGGACAGTGGTACCTACACATCTTCGATCCGTCGCAGCCCGATCTGAACTGGGAGAACCAGGAAGTCTGGGACGATCTCGGCACCACATTGCGGTTCTGGTTGGACCGCGGGGTTGACGGGTTTCGAATCGACGTGGCGCATGGGATGGCCAAACCGACCGGCCTTCCGGACGCCCCGGCAGGATCACCCGCCACCCACGCCGTTCACCATGAGGGTGGCGGCGTTATTCCGGTGGCAGAGGGCTCGTCAGACCCCAGATTCGACAATGACGGAGTCCATGCCATCCATCGCTTCATCCGTAGCGTGGTTGACGAGTACCACGAGCGTGCCACCGTCGGCGAAGTCTGGGTGGCGAACCCCGACCAGTTCGCCAAATACCTGCGCCCAGATGAACTGCACCAGGCATTCAACTTTGGTCTGACCGAGGTCGGTTTCGATGCCGATCAGATCAGTAAAACCATTGTCAGAGAACTGAACTCGGTCAATTCTGTGGATGGATATCCGGCTTGGACGATGTCCAACCACGACCTCACCCGGCCGGTCAGTCGCTACGGCAACGGCGAACTGGGTTCGAAGCGATCACGGGCGATGCTGTTGGTCGAGATGGCCTTACCGGGAGCCTTTTATCTGTACAACGGTGAAGAACTGGGCTTGCCGAACGTGGAAATTCCCGACGAGGCATTGCAGGATCCGACGTGGGTTCGCAGCGGTCACACCGAGCGCGGACGCGACGCAGCTCGGTTACCGATGCCCTGGGAAGGTGACGAGCCACCCTTTGCGTTCTCCTCATCAGTGCGAACCTGGCTGCCGAGCCCGGTGGAATACGCCGAACTGACAGTGGAAAAGCAACTGGAGGATCCCGGTTCGACGCTCACCATGGTGCGCACAGCCATCGAAATTCGGCAGACCCATCCTGGGCTGACCGGCGATCGGGTGGATTGGTACGGATCCCCCGCGGGCTGCTTTGCCTTCCGCCGCTCCGGCGGTTTGGTCTGCGCATTGAATACCAGCGACGCGCCCATCGCCTTGCCACCGGGCGAGGTACTGCTCGCATCGTCGCCACTGGCCGATGGTCTACTGCCTGTCGACACCGCTGTCTGGCTGATCTGAGGCCGGCGCAACAGCCTGTTCTGTTCCAGCACGGCTGCTGTGCTGCAGGTCTGCTGTGCTGCAGGTCTGCTGTGCTGCAGGTCTGCTGTGCCGCATGTCTGCTGTGCCGCAGGTCTTCGGAACTTTTGAGGCACGCGGCCTCGGCAAACCGCCGGACTCAGAACAGGAGCGGCAGCAGCGAATGCCGGCGGCGAACGACGGCACCGAATTTGGCGTCCAGCCGCAGCCAGGCATCGGTGGCATAGACCCGCACCGGTTCCCCACCCACGCTGCCGGCAAAGCCCATGCCGGACAGGGCAAACAGGCAGCGCATCGGCACCACCACCTTCATCCCGGCGCCGCTGACCGTGAGGACCTCCGAGTCCAGCAGGGAGGACGCTGTCCCACCGACCGGACTGGCGCTGTCCTTGGCGGCTGCGGTTCCGGTTTCGGTCAGATCGGCGATCACCGAACCGGGAACTTCGTCGACGGCTATCCACCCACTCAGCGGTGGCAACTGGGACCGCCAGAGCGCGTCGACGACAGGACCGGGGTCCACTGTTTCAGATCGTGAAATCGCAAGCGCCGGAAGCAGATTCGCGCCATGAACGGTGGCGTCACCGGGCTCGATCAGGCCGGCGACGCTGCGCGTCACCAGGGCGTCGAAAGGTGTCGACGCCCAGAGTTGAACTCGGCCGGTACCGACGGTGTTACGGATCCGAATGATCGCCTGCGGATCCATTCGGACCGCTCTGGCCACGAACGCACCGGCGTCTTCGCGATCCCCGGCGTCGGTGAGCGTCAATCGAGCTTGCCCGGGGAACAGCCCGGATCCCGGCTGAGTCATCGCTTTCCCGAGTCGATCGGCGCCTGATAAGGAGCTTTGAAACGGGCCAGATAGCTGTGCTCGGCATCTCCCAGCCGCCGGGGACGGCCCTGCTGGAGATCGATGGGTACCAGCACGGTGGAAGCGGTGGCGACAATGTCGTCCTTCGAGGTCACCACGTAGTCCACGGTGAAGGAGGCGGTGCCGATCTTGGCGACCCCCAAGGACACAATGGCCGGTGGCCCCATGAGGATCGGTTTCTTGTACTTGATCTCCAGGCTCGACACCACAATCGCCTTGGAAAGCAGATCAGCCCCGTGTTTGGGCGCATCCACCCAGAGCCAATCCACCCGCGCCTCCTCGAGAAGGGTCAGCACCCGAGCATTGTTGACGTGCCCCTGCGCATCCAGATCCGAGTAACGGACCCGTACCTTGCTGACGTAACGCTGAACCACGTGGACATCTCCTTGTTCAACCTCATCGAAGTTCAACCGCACCGAAGTTCAACCGCACCGAGCAGCTGAAGCCACCAGTCTGTCCCACTTCGGGCCGACGGCTGACCCCGGCCCGACGTCCGGGTCAGCGGATCAACGAATTGATCTCACGCGCCGCCACGGACAACGCCGCCAGATCACCGGCGCCGGACCCGGCGATCTGGCCCAGGGTGATCCGAGCCCGTTCCAGCCGGAAGCGATTCTCCTGCTCCCACTGGGCAATCTTCGCTGCCGCCGATTGATCTGGAGTAGTCGTCTTAAGCACATCGGCAGTGATCGAGCGGACCGAACCGTAGACGCCGTCCCGGATGGCCTGGCGTGCCAGCGCATGCCAGCGATCACCTCGATCCAATTTGGTCACCGCAGACAGGATGCCGTCAAGGCCCAGATGGGCCGACATGGCGTAATACAACTCAGCCACCTCGAACGGATCACGATCGGAGTTCAGCGCCACGTCGACCACATCGAGCAGGCTGAAGGTGTAGAGCGAGTAGGCGACCCGGTGCGCGAGGTCAGCTGGCGCGCCCATTGCCGTCAGCGTGGTCACATCACGTCGAATCGCCTCGTGCTCAATTCCCACCACCAAACGCGGCATCTTCGGAGTCAATTCGTGCACCGCCGCCTGGTAGCGCTCGATTTCGCTCGTCACATCCAGTGGCTGCGGACGCCAGGACAGGAACCACCGGGCGGCCCGGTCGAGCAATCGACGGGAGTCCAGGAATAACCGATCCTGGACAGCTGCGGCCACGCTGTTGT
>JBBSUU010000371.1:0-3812 GCA_038234115.1 Mycobacteriales bacterium | reverse complement strand
TCCCGTCGAACGCGATGCCCTCCATTAAAGTCGATCAGAAGTCGCCGACCACTTCTCCGCCGCCGCGGGTCGCGATGCCCCGCCAGACCGCGAGTTCGACGTTCTCGCTGACGAAGCGGACGCCGCCGTCGCAGAGGGCGACCTGCACGCCGCCGGTGTGTTGGCTGCGGGCGCTCGTGATCGCGAAGTTGTGATATCCGTTGTGGCAGTCGGGCTGCGGGGCGTTCGGGCCGGTTAAAAAGTATGACAATGGTTAGCCCAGGGGGGCCCCGGGACCGCCTGGATCTAAGATTCCAAGCCGCCGCCGAGGATTATCAGATCAATGCGCTGACCAATATTAGGTCGACCGCTGAAAAATGGTCAGGCACGCTTACTGCGCTACTTGGCATCAGTGGAACTGTTGGTGTTGTCGCTGGCCCAAGTTTGTTGAAGGATATTCCGGATTGGGGGATACTGCCAGCTTTTATTGTTCGCATCATTGTTGCCATTTTCACGATAGGTGCTGGTGCTGCGGCGGGCTGGGCGCTGCTCCTGGCTGCACGAGCAGCTCAGGGTGCGACGCCACAGGCCTACGATGATTGGGGAGGCGAACGACTCGAACAGGAGACAGCGAGTCGTTCTGAAATCGCTGCGAGACAACTCAAATGCTCCCGTATTTGGGGCTTGGTAGCAGCAATATTGGTCTTCATTGTAGGCGTTATTGCGTTGTTGTCTGCTATTCCGGCTGCAGCATCGCAGAGCCAATCGATGCTTGTCGTCACCATAGATGGCGAGGTGTTCTGTGGCCCATTGGTAGGCGACAGTTCCGCTGTCCGCACTGTCGGCGGCGCGGTCACTGGGAAGGTGGCTACCGCACTGCCAGTTGATAGCTGTTGAAATTGTGAACCGCTATTACGACTAACCGGGAGTTCTGCCCTCAGGAACAGATTGTCGTAGTGGCGGGTGGACGAAACCCGCTCTTTGATAGTTGGCGAAACGGGTCCTCAAGGCCCGCTGAAGAGCGCTGAGTCGGTTGATACTTGATTCCGCGCTAGGCCCTCAATCAAGTCGTGGGTGAACCACTGGGCTTTGAAGCGTGGCTCGGCTTGTTCGCCGAGGAGGTCTTGCCGATTGTTTAGCGGTGAAGGATGACAGGTGCGGGTTTGGACCCAACGTGAAGATGGGTTGGATATTCCGTATTACCAGTAATTCGAGGGCCCTCTGGGGGCGACAGCATGGGGGCAGGTCAATCTGTTCACGTTGTTACCCGAGAGGACTGCCGATGCCAGCCAAAACTTCAACCCAGCGCCCGCCTGATTCGTGTGAGGGCATTGTTGCTCAGGTGCTCGCACGGCGGTTGATGATGTCTGGGCCGGGAGGGCTAGATCCGGTTCTGTCGCCGGCTTTGGGTCCGGAGGATGATGCGGTGGAAATGTGCGCAGCGGTTTATGCGCTGCCGGCGGCGTATCGGGAGTTGAATCGTTCTGGGATTCCGTTGATGTGGGCCTGGCCGTCTTCGCTGTACGAGCCGAGGGCGCGTCGGGATGAGCTGATTGAAGCGATGGCAATGATGTTGGTGGCAGTAGAGAGGGTCGATAGCGGTGGTGGCAGGATTCAACTGCGGCTTGTCGGCAGCGTAGTGGGACAGAATCGATGACCGCGGATCTGCAGCGATGCTGGGTTGCCGGGGTGGTGCGTGATGAGGATGGAAATTTTTTGGTCGTCCGTAGTGGGCAGAGTCAGGCCTGGGATTTGCCGGCAGGAGTGCTGCGGCAGGGGGAAGATCCGGTTCAGGGTTTGCGTCGGGTGGTGAGTGAACTGCCTGAGGTTTCGTGCCGCGATTTATACGGGTTGCGGCTCCCGGTTGAGAGCAGCGTAGTAGGTGTTTTCGTGTTCGATGGGTGGGACCATCCCGATGCTTGAGTGCAGCCTCCTGGTGTTGTACCAATCGACCCAGCCGGCGGTGGCGTATTCGACGTCGGAGATGCTCTGATAGGGGCCTTGATGGAACACCTGGGTGCGGATGCACTCAGTTTTGTACAGGCCGTTGATGGTTTCCATCAAGGCATTGTCATAGGCGTCGCCGACGCTGCCGATTGATGGGTGAATGCCCTCCAGCGCAAGCCTTTCCGTTAGTTTTATAGCTGTGTATTGCGAGCCCGCGTCCGAGTGATGAATGAGCTCACCGGGCGTAGCAAGGTGTCCTTCGCGGTCCCGTTCCCAGATCGCCATCCGCAACGGAATCGTCGCCAGGTCAACAGCTTTCGTGGTTTGACAGTGCCAGGCCAGGATCCGTTGCGCGAACACATCGACGATGAACGCCGTATAGACGAACCCGGACCAGGTCCGGCAGTAGGTGAAGTCGGTAACCCATTTACGGTTGGGGGCGGTGGCGGTAAAGTCCCGTTTGAGCAGGTCAGCTGCGCGGGTGCCGGCCTCGTCGGCGATGGTGGTGCGAACCGGTTTGCCACGAACGACACCGGACAGCCCGAGCGTGCGCATGCCGCGGTCCACCGCCCCCCGGGTGACCAGGAGTTCCAAACGCCGCAAGTGAGCGAACATTTTGCGGCGCCCATAAAGCCCTTCCGGGGCCAACACACGCCGACCTTGTGCGTTGGTGGTCCAGGCGACCTGCCGGATCGCATCGACGGTCCTGGCGTCGCTGATCGCCCGCGCGGAGCAGCCGCGACCCCCGGATTTGGCGGCTCGGTAGGTCCGCGCGGCGATCTGGCAGCCCTGCTCGCGCAGCACTCGACAGACCGACTCGACCGCGTGGCTCTGGCTTCTCATCTCGTCGATGAACGCGATGATCAGCGGTTGCGGGGGTCGAGTTCCCCGGCGAAGAAAACCGTTGCCGCCCTGAGGATCTCAACATCCTCCCGCAGTCGTGTGTTCTCCGACTTCAACCGCTTGATCTGGGCCAACGCATCACTGGAAGACCCCGGATGCTCACCAGAATCAACTTTGGACTGCGCATACCAGCGTCGCACCGTTTCCGTGGACACCCCCAACTGCTTGGCCACCCCCTGCACCGCGGCCGTCTCCGACGGGTACTCCCCGGCATGCTCGGTCACCAGACGCACCGCCCTGGCCCGCAGCTCAACATCGATCCTCTTCGGCATAACAAACATCCTTCCAACTCAGAAAGATGCGGCACAAAACCGGGGGCGGTTCACTTTCGACAGGAGTGCTGTTGATGCCGGCGGTGATTTTCAGGAGAGTGCCTTCGCTGAGCATGTGAGGGGCGTTCAAATTCAGGTGGTGCAGGTCGTTGATGGTGCGCAGCCATTGCGGGTCCGACGCCCACCACGTACCGCCGTGGACGTCGGTGGCAACGGCCAAGGGGGATAGGGCGCCGCGGGCTAGGGCGTGTCCCCCAATGTTTTGGGGTGGGACGCGGCAGTGTTGATGGATGGGTTCGTCTTCTCGGTATCGGGTTTTCAGTGATGAGCAGTGGGCAAGGATTGAGCCTGAGTTGCCGACAAATGTTGGCCGGCAGGGACATCCGTTCGGTGACCATCGGCGGGTGGTGGAAGGGATCGTCTATCGGTTCCGGACAGGAATCCCGTGGCGGGACCTGCCCAGGGACACCTTCGGGCCCTGGCAGACGGTGTGGAAACGTCACCGCCGTTATGCCGGCGATGGCACCTGGGACCGGGTCCTTGCCCAACTGCTGGCGCAGGCCGACGCGGCTGGCCTGATCGATTGGAACGTGTCGGTGGACGGCACGATCAACCGGGCGCATCAGCACGCGACAAACACGACAAGGCCCGATCAGGACACAGGGGGCACTGTCGAACTACAAGGATCCGCTCGGTAGGAGGGACGAACCG
>JBBSUU010000370.1:0-3821 GCA_038234115.1 Mycobacteriales bacterium | reverse complement strand
TCCAGGCGACACCCAGCACGGCGCAGGTTCCACCGGAACCGGCGCCCGACCCCGCGTTGACTCCCCGCAAACAAATCCTGCAGCCGCCCCCGCCGCCGGAAGTTCCCGAAGATGCCAACGCCAGCGATATCACCGGCGAAGACCCGGATCCCGAAGACAGCCAGGACCCGGCAACGGCGGGGGCCTCCGGTGCCAATCTTTGGTTCCTGGCATGGGTGGCTGCGCCCCTGGTGCTCTTCGGCCTCCCCCTGCTGCTGATTCTGAGTGTGAAGGAGCGACGACGTTCGGCCCGCCGCACAGCATCGGAACCGGCCGATCGAGTTTCCGGTGCCTGGCGCGAGATGCTCGACACGGCAACCGATTTCGGCTCTCCGATATCTAAGCAGGCAACTCGCACGGAGGCCGCGGCCCTCCTGGACGCCGAGTTCGGCACCAGTACGGTGGCCCTGGCCAAGCGGGCCGACGCCCTGGTCTTTGGGCCGGCGCCGGTCGATAGTGTTGCGGCGACGGCTTTCTGGGTCGCCGCCAATGGCGCGATGGCGCGGATGCGGTCTTCGCGAAGGCCGAGCCGGCGGTGGCGGGCCAAACTCTCGCCGGCCTCTCTCAAGACGAAAGAATCGTTCTATGGTCCTTGATCGATATGGCTCGTAAACGCAAAAAGCTGCCGGCGGCAGCCCCACCGGCACCGGCGACCTGGCCGGCCGTGGTGTTCGCACCGCCGCCGATCGACCGGCCGAAGCCATCGGCCACCACCGCGGTGAGGATCTATCCGCCACCGCCGCCGCTAGTCGTTGCGCAGAGTCCGGTGATCCCAACGGTACCGGTGCAGATCCCGGAGGTCATCGTGACCGAGGTAATCGAGCGTATCGAGCCGCGGACCGGTCCGCTTCCCAGACTGATGATCCAGGTGCCCACCGAGGCGGGGTCGCCTGACCCGGCAGCGGGACAGGTACAGCTCCCGCTTCCGATATCGCTGATTCAGTCGAAGACTCCCCAGCCGCCACAGCGACCGGCCGTGGTGCTCGACGATGGACGGCGCATCGAGTTCGGCCACCGGGTGTTGATCGGCCGTGCGCCGGTGGCGGGAAATGCCGCTGATATCGGTTCGATGATAGCGCTGCCCGAATCGGATCGTTCCGTGTCCAATACACATTTGCGGGTCGAGGTGTTCGCCGCCGGCCCGTACGTCACCGATGTCGGCTCCGCGACCGGGGTGGCGCTCCGTTACCCCAACGGGATGACGCTACCGACTCTGGCCGGGATGCGGACGCCCGTCGAACCGGGTTGCACGGTGATCTTCGGTCACCGCTCGCTGCAGATCACCGTGCCCGACTCCATCGAACCCTAGCGGCCCGCTACCGCGGCCACCTCGGTCATCTCCGGGCGCGAGATGGACTTGATCCGCTCCCGGCCGACAGCAACGCCAGCTGCTCTCTCGAAGTCTTCCAGACGATCCCAGCCATCGAAATCAGTGATCGGCAAGCCTTTTTCGAGCAACATTGCGTGCACGGCCGCACGGTCCCGGTTGGGTGCCTTGGGCAGTTCCTCGGCATCGGCAAGAAGGTTGGCGACCGTCTCCGCGGCATCGGACTTGGTGTGTCCGATCAATCCGACCGGGCCGCGCTTGACCCAGCCGGTGGCGTAGATGCCGGTGAGTACTTCGCCGTCGACGTCGAGCACCCGACCGGCCACATTGGGCAACACATGCTTCCGGTCGTCGAACGGGACATCCGCGATCGGTTCGGATCGATATCCGACGCAGCGGTACACGGCTTGGACATCCCAATCGGTAAAGAGGCCGGTACCCCGAATACCTTCATCGCCGGTGAGTTCTTGGCGTTCGGTGCGCAGCCCGGTCACCCCGCTGGTTGCATCACCCAAGATTTCCGTGGGATTTTCCATGAAGTGGATGTGGATCCGACGGTGCGGACCTGCCAAGACATCGCGCATCGCCCAGTCCGACAACACGTCCACCACCATCCGGAGCGACTTGGACCTGCTGAGGGCAGCTTCGGAGCCGGCATCGAATTCCATTCCCTCCGGATGCACGATGACCTGCACATTCGGGGAGTGATCCAGTTCGCGCAACTCCACCGGGGTGAACTGGGCCTGCGCCGGGCCGCGACGGGCGAACATGTGTACATCGGTGACGGCACTGTTGGCCAGCACTTCGTGCACGTGCGGCGGAATTTCGGTGTACAGCAGTTCATCGCCGGAACGTGCCAGCAAGCGGGCCACATCCAGACCGACATTGCCCACCCCCAGGACCGCAACGCTACTGGCGTTGCTCAGATCCCAGGTCTGCTCGCGGTCCGGGTGCGAATCGTAGAAGGCGACGAAATCAGCGCCACCGTAAGAGCGCTCCAATTCGATACCCGGAATGTTCAGCGTGCGGTCGCGCTCGGCGCCGGTGGCAAAGATGATCGCGTCGTAGAACTCGCGCAATTCTTCAATTTTGACATCCGCACCGACGCTGACATTGCCGGTGAAGTGAATTCGCGGGTTCTCCATCACCCGGTGCAGCGCAACGATGATCTGCTTGATCCGAGGATGATCCGGGGCGACGCCATAGCGGATCAGGCCGTAGGGCGTGGGCAGGCGGTCGTAGATGTCGACGGTCACATCCGGATCATTCTTGGTGAGAATGTCAGCGGCGTAAATACCAGCCGGGCCGGCGCCAACAACGGCGACTCGTAGCGGCAACGTCATATGAGGGCTCCAAATGTCTTACGGGCAATAATTCCAGGTTACAGGCATCCCTTAGGCACTCTGACCTGCAGTGACCCGGCTCACTGTGAGGCCTGGCGCAGTGCTCGAAGTCGCCGGATCGGGGCCGTTCGACGAGCGTTGGTCGGCTTTGCGCACTGGGCGCCAGGCCGATCTCAGGCTTTGAGGGCGATCTGCAGATCCTCGAGCAGGTCGTCTACATCTTCCAGACCCACCGAAAGTCGCACGACCCCATCGGTGATCCCGACCGCGGCCCGTCCCGGCGCGCCCATCCGGCGATGCGTGGTGGTGGCCGGATGCGTGACCAGCGACTTCGAATCCCCGAGATTGTTGGAGATATCGATGACTTCCAGTGCGTCCAAAAATTTGAACGCCCGGTCCTTGCCCGCGCCGCCGGCAGACTTGAGCTCGAAGGTGATGACGCTGCCGCCGGCCTTCATCTGTCGGGTGGCCAGGTCGTACTGCGGGTGCGACTTGAGGTAGGGGTATTTCACCCAGCTGACCTCCGGTTGCGTTTCCATCCAGGTAGCAATTCTCAGCGCCGAGTCGGTCATCTGCCGAACCCGCAAGTTCATCGTCTCCAGCCCCTTGGTCAAGACCCAGGCATTGAAGGGACTGATCGACGGCCCGGTGTGCCGCATCAGTTCCTGGATCTGCTTGTTGATGAAGTCCTCGGTCCCCAGGATGGCACCGCCCAGAACCCGTCCCTGGCCGTCGATGTGCTTGGTGGCCGAGTAGACGATGACGTCAGCACCGAAGTCCCCGCCCTTCTGCAGCAGCGGGGTGGCGAAGACGTTGTCCAACACCACGGTCGCGCCGGCAGCGTGCGCCATTTGTGAAACTCGTTCGATATCAACCAGTTCCTGCATCGGATTGGAGGGTGTCTCGAAAAACACCACCTTCGCCGGAGTGGACAGTGCCTTTTCCCACTGGTCCAGGTCGTGCCCGTCGACGAAGTCGGTGTGCACTCCCCAGCGCGGCAGCAGATCGTTGAGAATGGCGAAGCACGAGCCGAACAAACTACGCGCGGCAACGATCCGGTCGCCGTGCTGCACCAGCGCGGCCAATGCGTTGAATACCGCGGCCATCCCGGT
>JBBSUU010000369.1:0-3822 GCA_038234115.1 Mycobacteriales bacterium | reverse complement strand
CCGGAAGATCCTTATGAGCGTGGCAACAGCCCTGAATCCAAGGCCTTGCGTCGTGCCAAGCGGGAGTCGGTCAAAGCCGTTACGGCCGAGCTGACTCAGTAATTGACGGCACCGGCTCACCGGGCCGGGTGTCGACTCAGGAAGTGGATCGCCGACTCGGGCTCAGGTGGGCTGTCATCGCCTGCGCGTTGAGCGGCTTTGCCCAGAGATAACCCTGACCGTGCGTGCAGCCCAATTCGATTGCGCGCGCCGCCTGCGCCGGCCGCTCCACTCCCTCGATCACGGTTTGCAGACGCAGATCAGCCGCTAGACCAACCAGGGCGCGGACCACCGCATCGCCGACCTTCGAACCGAGCGCTGCGGTTACCGCCCGGTCGAGTTTGATGCCGTCGACCGGCAATCTCAGGACCTGTTCGATGGCGGAGAAGCCGGTCCCGAAGTCGTCGAGTACCACTCGGAAGCCCCGGACCCGCAAATCGGTCAGGAAACTCCGATCTGCGGGGTGCGCGGCCAACGCAGCTGTTTCCGTAACTTCAAGGGTGACAAACTCCGGACTCAAACCCGCCTTGAGCACGGCCCCGGACAACCGGCGTACGCAATCAGGATGATCGAAATGGCGGGCCGATAAATTGGCATTCAGGCGTAAGCCCGGGATGTCCCGCTGCCAGCGGGCAACATCAACCGCCGCCTTGGCCAGAATCGCAACGTCGACCTCGATGATAATTTCCGAGTCCTCGGCCAGCGGGACAAAACTGCTCGGTGGCAGCATCCCCCTGGTCGGGTGATCCCACCGCGCAAGCGCCTCCACCGACTGCACCACACCGGTTTTCAGGTCGACGATGGGCTGATACAACGGGGTCAGCTGGCCTAGCTGAATTCCTCTGGACAACTCCGTTGCCTCGGCAGCCGAGCCGGTGGTCACCGCTCCCAACCGCCGGAGCAATTCGAGTTGATCCTGGATAACGGTGGCGACGGATTCCAGTTGATGCAGCTGGGTTTGGCTGAAGGCTCTCGGCACCGTATCGAGCAGGCAGAGCGCACCGATGACCAGGCCTTCGCGCCCGGTGATCGGAACCCCGATATAGGACTGGATGTGACAGGCAGCTTTGGGGATGATCCGGAAGTCGTCCAGCATTTGGGGCTTGCCCTCACGGACCACCTGGTCGCACAGGCTGTCCTCCCGCCGAATGGTGCCAAGGGCAGTGCCCACCGAACCGATGGTGTGCTGGAAATTCGCATCGACGACATTGAGCTGGACCATCGGGAAGTCGAAGTAGCCGGCCGTCATCGCCAGCGCGGCCTGAATTGCGGTCTCGGAGATCGACTGCTTGAGGTAATGCCTGGCGGAGGCGTTCTGCTGGCGGTTCAAACCGGTAAGACTCATGCTGCGGCCTCCTTGTTCAGCATCCGCGCTCGGATGTTGTTCGAGGCTGCCCCTGGCCTCAGTTTGCGGAACTCATGACGAACATCACAATCACTCCTACGGGTGGGTCGGATTGACGGCCGAATTCATTTTCCATGGAGGTTCCCGGGAAACCGCGAGCAGACCGGCGGAGGCAAACAACCCGACTGAAATATATCGCAGTAGGGAGCCAACTGTTACGCCAGCCGTGGACATCGTCGTCATATTCTATCTGAGTTGACACGACCAGGTTAATGATCGGCCCATACGGTTCACTCGCATTTTCGGCAATTGGTATTGCCTCTTGCCTGGACCTGGGAGGATGGTGTGATGACAGAGCTGCCGCCACTGAGAGTGTGGGATGGGGAGCAACCCGCGCTCAGCGATAGCACCGAGACCTGGGAGGCGATCGGTGCAGAGGCCGCGCGAGTAGCGGCCCTGACCGCGTTGTGCATCCTGGATTCGCCGGCAGAACCCCGCTTTGATGATCTCACCGCGGTGGCCGCCCGATTGTGCGCCGCCCCCATCGCTCTGGTCAGCCTGATCGACGCCGATCGGGTGTGGTTCAAGTCCCGGGTCGGTACCGACCTGACCGAGGTTGCACGCACCGAGTCGTTCTGCACCAGCGCAATGGATAGACCCGGAATATTGATTGTCCCCGATGCCAGCGCCGATCCGGCCTTCGCCTCCCACACTGTGGTCGCCGGCGAGCCAGGGGTTCGGTTCTACGCCGGGGTGCCGCTGGTGTCATCTTCGGGATTTGCCTATGGCACCCTGTGCGTGCTGGATACCGTGGCTCGCACTCTGACTGACGTTCAACAAGCAGATTTGACGATGCTTGCACGTCTGGTCCTTCGCGAGCTGGAGGCCGATAAACGCACCCGCGAGTTGGAGGCAAACCTGGCCGCCAAGACCGCCGCCGAGGAATCGCTCCGAGAAACTCAGCAGCTCCTGCAGAGCATCCTGGACAACGCCGATGCGATGATTCATGCCAAGGATCTGGATGGCAGATTCATCCTGGCCAATCGGGCCCTCCAACAAACTCTTGGCAAACCGGGCTCAGCGATGCTGGGGAAAAACGCCCATCAGGTATTTCCCGATGCGCAGGCCACGCAATTCATGCACAACGACGCCGTCATTGCTGCGATCGGAGAGCGAAAAGTCTTCGATGAAGAATTGCTGAGCAACGACGGACGCCTGCTCAGCCTCCGGTCGACGAAGTTTCCGCTTGCCGATAGCTCTGGGAAAATCTTTGCTGTCGGCGGGGTTTCGCTGGATGTCACGGAACTTCGGGAAGTCGGAGCCGCACTGGCCAAATCCGAACAGCGCTGGCGCGCATTGGCCCAGACATCGCCGAGCGCAGTCACCGTTGTTGCCGCAGATGGGCGGATCAGATACGCCAATGCCCAGTCCGCGCAGCTTTTCGGAATCGAGAATGAGCGCGCAATGGTGGGCCGCCTCGCACTGGACTTCATTCCCGGCGGCGACCAGGAAATGTCTCGTCAGTGGTTTCGCAACGTCCTGCAACACGGCCCACCCACCACCGGCGAGACAATCGTCCTCGAGCGGGCCGACGCGCAACAACTCATTGTCGAGTGCCATGCCGGTGTCCTGACCTTCAACGGGGAACCGGCGGTTCAACTGGAAATGCGCGATGTCAGTGCGCAATCGGCCGCGCTGAAAGAGTTGCGACAATCCGAACAGCGATTCCGAGCTATTTTCGACCACAGCCCGGTGGCCATGGCCCTCTCGGATGAAGCTGGATTGTGGGTTGAGGTCAACGACGCATTTGCTCAACTCATCGGGGTTGATCACCAACGCATGCTCGGGGCCTCCGCATTGAAATATGCGCACCCTGAGGACCACGTGCTCATCGAAGCTTCCGAGCGGGGCCAACAGGACAGCCCCGACGGAGTGCTGCGGATGGAAGTCCGATTCGTCCGCCCCAGCGGCGCAATCCGTTGGGCCTGGCTCAATATCACCCCGATCGATGGCCCGAACGGCGAGAAGTGGACCCTTGCCATCGCCCAGGATGTCACCGAACGCAAACTGGCCGAAACTGCGATGCGGGAGTCCGAAGAGGATCTCGCCGCCATTGCCGCTGTCGCTCGGTGCGTCCAAACCGGGGGCGACTTCCGTTCTGTGGTGGTGTCTTCGTTGCTGTCGCTGTGCAAGGCGTCCACAGCAGTTTTGCTCGAGGCCGGCGACGATAATGATCTGGTCGTGACCGCCAGCGCCGGCATTGATCTGAAGGGCTATCAGATCAATCTGGCCGAAGTGTCGGTGAACGCACAGGTGTGGCGTAGCGAGAAGCCCATGTTTCTGGCCGACGCTGCCGCCAGTCCGCTGGCCAATCAGGAGTTACTGGCGATGGACGACACCGTCAGCGCCCTGTGGCATCCCATCGTGGTGGATGGGGT
>JBBSUU010000368.1:0-3822 GCA_038234115.1 Mycobacteriales bacterium | reverse complement strand
GGGCCGCAGCATCTCGGCCAGAGCTTCCAGGGGTGCCGGCCGCCGTGCAACAAGAACGAGATTGAGCCCTGCGTCGGCCAGTAACTTGGCAAACTCCGCACCGACGCCCTCCGAGGCACCAGCGATCACAGCCCACGGTCCGTACCTGGCCATATCGACGATCGGTTGCTTTTCTTTCATTCGAACCAGTCCCATCGGTGGGGTTCGATGGTTTCCAGCGGACCCTGAACGAGCACCTCTTTACAGTCGGCCAGATCGACGGGCAACCCAGCGATCGCCGTGCAGAACGCCAGGAAGTGCGAGGTTTTCCGGGCGATGATCAAGTTGATGCCAAGCGTTGTAATCCGGACGGTGGTCCGGATCTGTGACGGAGGGGACAGAAAAGAACGCCCGACTTCCGGTCACCGATCGGCCCCCAACACAATGCCACTGGTGGGAACCGGTGACCCGCCGGTCACCAGCATGTTTTCGATCTTCTTCCGAGGCTGGTTGGTGGACGTGCCCCGGATCAATCGAACTCCCTCGGCGATCCCATTGACGCCATGCAGGTAAGCCTCCCCCAGTTGTCCACCATGGGTATTCACCGGCAGCGAGCCGTCAACTTCCAGATGACCATCCAGGACAAAATCTTTGGCCTCGCCACGGCCGCAAAACCCATATTCTTCAAGCTGCATAAAGACCAGTGGAGTGAACGCGTCATAGATGACGGCAGCGTCCATCTCGGCCGGACCGAGGCCACTTTGACGCCAGAGTTGATCGGCGCAGATCTTGACTTCCGGAAGTACATCAATATCTGAACGGGAGTAACTGCTCATCGAGATCTGCTGTGGGCCAACGCCCTGTGCCGCCGCGCGAACAATCGCCGGTGGATGGGGAAGATCTCGGGCACGCTCCGCGCTGACAAGCACGATGGCCTGGCCGCCGTCAGTTTCCTGGCAGCAGTCCAGCAGTCGAAGGGGGTCGACGATCGGCCGAGAGTTCTGGTGATCCTCCAGGGTGATGGGTTTCCCGTAGAACCAGGCCTTGGGATTTTGTGCTGCGTGCTTGCGCGACAGAACCGAGATTCGACCAAAGTCCGCACTGGTTGCGCCGTACTTGTGCATATATCGGCGAGCGACAATTGCTTCCTGTTGGGCCGGGGTGAGGAGCCCATAGGGGTTGATCCAGTTCCGGTACTCCTGATCGGTCGAGGGCGCGTAGGCAAAAGGTGGCGGCCCGGCTCCGAAGCGAACTCCGGACCTTTCGTTGAAGGCGCGGTAAACCACAACAACCTCGGCAGCGCCGGTTGCGATAGCCATGGCCGCTTGCTGAATTGGCGCGCAGGCACCGCCGCCACCGTGCGGCACCCGGGAGAAAAATGTCAATTGGGGAATACCCAACGCGCGTGCCACCGCAATTTCCGGGTTGTTCTCCATGGTGAAGAGGGAGACACCGTCGACGTCTTTGGGTTCCAAACCTGCATCATCAAGGGCAGCCTTCACACTCTCACAGGCCAGCCGCCATTCGCTTCGACCGGACTTCTTCGAAAACTCTGTTGCACCAATACCGACGATTGCCGCTGCACCGGAAAGCGTTGCACTCATACGTCAATCTCCTCAGAAGTGGTGTCGGCACTCAGCGCGGTAGCCGATTCACGGCGGGTCAACTGCGGAAGCAGGTTGCCATGGGCATGCGTACTGAATTGGACGACCAACGGCATGTCAATTTCAAGGTCCTCGATCTCAACACCGACCATATCGGCGACGATGCGTACACCTTCGGGCAAGTCGGCGAGCGCCGTGATCAACGGGTAGGTAAATGCCGGATCCTGCGGATAATGCGAAACTGCGTAGCTGTGGAGCGTTGCTTCACCACTGGCAAGGATGAAGTCCCACTCAAATGAATGGCAGCTCGCGCAGGTTGGTGTGGGTGGATGCCGCAGTTCACCGCAGGGGTCACAGCGTTGGATGGCCAACTTTCCCTGCGCAGCCTGAGTAAAAAAGAACTCGTTGTCCTGGGTGATGACCAGAGGCGGCACACCGGTGCGCTTGGCTTCGTCCTGGGGATGGGCTGTCATTGACTTCCTCACTGGGACAATGACTCATCTGAGACGAGCCATAAGTGGCACCACCGTCAGACAGCGGCTACCTCGAACCTACCAAGCGCTTGCTAGTTCGACAAGCCCCGCTGCCGCTGAGATTCCCCAAGAGCCGTAGGGTGCATGGTAGTTGCGGCATCAACTCCCCCTGAACCGATTCTGACGACTCCTCGGAGGTCACCTTGTCGGCTGCCCACACCAGCAGGCCAAATGTTGTCAACCGGCCACCGGAACCAACGCCCGGTGACAACGCCTTTTTACAGCAGCTTCGCGCGATCATCGGCCAGGAGGGCGAACCTCGGTGGGCAAAAGATCCGATCACCGAAGGCGCAATCCGGATCTGGTGCGAGGCAGTCGATGATTACAACCCCGCATATCAGGACCGAGCCTGGGCCGAAACATCCATCTTCGGCGGCATTGTCGCACCGGCGACTTCACTCAACATGTGGACGCTGCCCGGAAACCGGCGTGCTCACCCACCGGGTGAGCCGTTGGATCGCATCAACGAGATCCTGTTCTCCCACGGATTCACTTCGGTCGCCGCCGTCAACAACGATCAGCAGTACTTTCGGCCGCTGCGACCGGGAGACCGACTCCAACAGATTCAACATATCGGTGCCGTTTCCGAGGAGAAGACCACCGCTCTGGGGCGCGGGCACTTTCTCGACCTGGTCAGCGACTACCGAACGGAAGACGGGGAACTCGTCGGGCGTGTGCTGCTGCGAATGCTTCGGTGGAACCCGGAAACCGGCCCGGCGGCGCTGGCTACCGCGGACGCGGATCAACAGACCAGATGGCTCCCCCCTACGCGGCCGACAGCGTCGGTTGCGGACAACGCCCCAGCGCTGGCGGCCGGGAGCCGGGGAACTGTTATTCATGCCCTACAACCGGTCTACGCAATAAATCCACGGTGCGAGCGTCCCTACCTCATTGCTGAAGTTGAGCTCAGTGACGGACAACGGCTGGTCGCCGACTTGGTGGATGTGGAACCCGAATCTGTGACACCCGGAATGTCGGTGACATCCTTACTTCGCCGGACCTCCACCGGTGAGCAATTTCCGGTCTTCGCGCCCTCCCGGCCGGCGCAACGCCACGAAACGCTGCTGTTCACCCAAGTCGCTGTTGGTGACCAGTTGGCTCCGTGGCCCATCCCGCTGACACAGCTGTCTATCGCAGCCTTGGCAACAGCCACCTTTGACTTCAACGATGTGCACCTGGACCGAGATGCCGCAGTAGAACGAGGTGCTCGCGATGTCTACATGAACATTCTCGGATCAACAGCCTTGGTCAATTGCTATCTCACCGACTGGGCCGGGCCGGAAAGTTTTCTCTCCACGATCAATGTCCGCCTGATGAAACAAAACCACCCCGGCGACACCATGACTTTGGTCGGCCGAGTCACCGACAAAAGAAAAGCTGACGGACGAAATGTCGTCGACCTTGAGATTCGCGGTTACAACAGCCTCGGTGATCACCTCCGAGCACGCTGTTCTATCACGCTTGGCTAGTGTCCTACGCCAGTAATTCGGGGTATAAGTATTAGAATGGTTGTATGCCGCGTACTGGACGTCCGAAAGTTGATTTGGTGTTGTCCGATGGTGAGCGGGAGCAGCTGACGCGGTGGTCTCGGCGTCGGTCCTCGGCGCAGGCTTTGGCGTTGCGCTCGCGGATAGTTCTGGCGTGTGCCGGTGGTTTGGATAATTCTGCGGTTGCGGCTGAGTTGGGTTGCGCGGCAGCTACTGTCG
>JBBSUU010000367.1:0-3836 GCA_038234115.1 Mycobacteriales bacterium | reverse complement strand
CGTGTTCACCCGCCAGACATCAGATGGGCTATTGGCCTACCCCGACACCCTGGTGGGTACCGACTCCCACACCCCGATGGTCAACGGTCTCGGCGTTCTGGGCTGGGGCGTCGGTGGGATCGAGGCGGAGGCGGCAATGCTGGGACAGCCCATGAGCATGCTCATCCCCCAGGTGCTCGGCTTCAAGCTGACCGGAGCTCTGCCAGAGGGCAGCACCGCTACCGACCTTGTCCTGACCATCGCCGAACTACTTCGCAAGACCGGCGTGGTCGGCAAGTTCGTGGAGTTCTACGGCCCCGGTGTGGCGAATGTGCCGCTGGCCAACCGGGCGACGATCGGCAATATGAGTCCAGAATACGGTTCCACCTGCTCGATCTTCCCGATTGACGGTGAGACGCTGAAATATCTGCAACTGACCGGACGTCCCGAAAAGCAGATCCGGCTGGTGGAGGCCTACGCCAAGGAACAGGGCATGTGGCATGACCCCGATCATGAGCCGTCCTACAGTCAGCGCATCGAGTTGGATCTGTCTTCGGTGGAACCCAGCATTGCCGGACCCAAACGTCCGCAGGATCGGATTCCCTTGCGGATCGCACCGAGGACGGTCGGGTTTCTGTTGGCCGGCCAGACCCAGTCGGTCGCGCTACAGGCCGGGCTGGATGAGGCGGGCGCCGAGTCTTTCCCCGCGAGCGACCCGCCGGCGATCGATCGCGACCGCGATGCCGATGGCCCCGCGGCACCCCACTCGGACGGTCCGGAGCCCGATTGGCACTCGAACCCGGTGCGGGTCACCCTGGACAACGGCGAACAGACCACGGTGGATCACGGCCACGTCGTGATCGCTGCAATCACCTCCTGCACCAATACGTCCAACCCGGCGGTGATGATCGGGGCCGCGCTGCTCGCCAAGAAGGCCGTCGAGCGCGGTCTGAGTAGCAAACCGTGGGTGAAAACCTCGTTGGCCCCGGGCTCCCGGGTGGTCACCGACTACTACGATCGGGCCGGTCTGACGCCGTTCCTGGACAAGCTGGGTTTCTCCTTGGTCGGCTATGGATGCACCACCTGCATCGGGAACTCCGGTCCGCTTATTCCGCAGGTCAGCGAGGCGGTCAACGCGAATGACCTGACCGTCTGCTCGATCCTGTCCGGAAACCGCAACTTCGAGGGTCGCATCCATCCTGAAGTGAAGATGAACTATCTGACCTCACCACCGCTGGTGATCGCCTACGCGTTGGCCGGGACCATGCTCGCCGACATTCTGAATGACCCGCTGGGACCCGACGTTGACGGCAAACCCGTTTATCTGCGCGACATCTGGCCCACTGACGATGAAGTCGCGGCGGTCATCGAAGAACATCTCCGCGCGGAAATGTACACCGACAACTATGCCGACGTTTTCACCGGTGACGACCACTGGCGCAGCCTGGACGTCGCGGCTGGGCAAGTTTTCGCCTGGGACGACACCTCAACCTATGTCCGCAGGCCCCCATACTTCGACGGCATGACGCGCGACCCCGAACCGGTTCACGACATCGCGGGGGCACGGGTGCTCGCCATCCTGGGCGATTCGGTTACCACGGACCACATCTCGCCGGCGGGTTCGATCAAGATGGATTCCCCGGCCGGTGCGTACCTGCAGTCTCATGGGGTAACGCGAAAGGACTTCAACTCCTACGGATCCCGCCGGGGTAACCATGACGTGATGATCCGTGGCACCTTCGCCAACATTCGGCTCCGCAATCAACTTGCGCCCGGGACCGAGGGCGGCGTAACCCGGTACCAGCCGGACGGGGACGAGATGAGCATCTTCGACGCGGCCAACCGGTATGCCGCCGAGAAGGTGCCGTTGATCATCCTCGCCGGCGCGGAATATGGGTCCGGATCCTCCCGGGACTGGGCTGCCAAGGGAACCTCACTACTCGGAGTCAGGGCAGTGCTGGCCATCTCATTCGAGCGAATCCACCGTTCCAACCTGATCGGCATGGGCGTGCTCCCGCTGCAGTTCGCCGCCGGGGACAGCGCCGCGAGTCTCGGGCTGACCGGGGCGGAGGTATTTTCCATCACCGGACTGACCGCCAACGGCCAGAGCGGGCCGCTACCCGGTGAAGTGGCCGTCCGGGCCGTCCTTGATGGCCGGACTCAGGAGTTCACCGCCACGGTACGGATCGACACCCCGGCCGAAGCCTCCTACTACCGGCACGGTGGGATCTTGCAGTATGTGCTGCGACAACTGCTTGAGAAGTAGTCATTTCGACGAGAGGCTGAGCTGACTCCGCCCGGATACCGCCCCGATAACTGACCGCTCAACCTCGGAGCAGATCGACGAGCACGACGGCCTCGCTGATGTCGACGCGTTTACTGGCCGTGAGCAGGGTCAGCGGCCCATGAGCTGCCAACTCTTGCAGGTGTGCCAGCGCCTGCGCAGGCTCGGGTTCCAGGAGTTCTGCGCGGTAGCGACGGCCGAACTCGTCGAAGCGCTGCGGGTCGTGGCCGTACCACTTACGCAACGTCGTGGACGGGGCGACCTGCTTGCACCACTCGTCCAAGTCGGCTTTCTCCTTGCTCAGTCCGCGCGGCCAGATCCGATCAACCAGCACGCGCAATCCGTCGCCGTATTTCCGTGGGTCGTACGGTCGCCCGACCTTCACCGTGTGTTTAGTTGCCATCAGGGGAGCCTTTCCGCAACACCGGAATGCAATTTAATGCGCGTTCCGCCGTGAGCCCCGGCATTGCCTTACCCGGCCCGGCCGGGGTGATCCAGGATGATCGTGGGAGTCTCGCCAACTATCGCATTATGGCTGCGATGCCAGAACAGGTACTTCGCGCTCAGGTTGAACATCGTAGCGAAACGGTTGCGGTTGCCGAGTAGTGAAAAGACGTGCACGACGATCCAGATAGTCCACGCCACGAAACCTGTCAGCATGGGCAGTCCCTTGACCTGAGCCACTGCTGAGTTCCGTCCGATCGTCGCCAAAGTGCCCCGGTCGTGGTAATTGAACGGCTTGAATTGCCTGCCGTCCAACTTCGCCTTCAACAATTGCGCCACATACGCACCGCCCTGACGGGCGGGCTGTGCCAGCTGAGGCAGCGCTCGATCACCGCCTTCAACGGCAATGTCACCGACCGCGAACACACCCTTGAGTCCAGCTACGCGCAGGTGATCATCAACGGTGATCCGGCCGCCACGGCCCTGCGGGAAGTCCCACTGCGCTACCTGCTCATGGACGGTGACACCACTGGCCCAGACTACGATCTCGGCGGGCAACAAGACTTCGTCACCCAGAATCACACCGTGGGCCCGCACTTGTTTCACCGATGTCTCGAGCCGCAGGTCGACGCCACGTTCTTCTAACGACCGACGCGCGTAGTCGCGCAGTTTTGGGTGAAATGGCGCCAGCAGGAACGGTAGCTGCTCCACCAAAGTGATGTGCACGCGTGTCGGGGCGATTTCCGGATAGTTGACCGGCAGGTCGTTATTGCGCATTTCGGCCAATGCCCCCGCGGTCTCGACGCCAGTGGCGCCGCCACCGACCACGACGATCCGCAGGTCGCGATCCTGACCGTTGATGACCGCCTCTTCGAGCTCAGCGAACACCCGGTCCCGTAAAGCAAGCGCCTGCGACCTACGGTAGAGCGGCATCGAGTGTTCGGAGGCACCGGTAATGCCGAAAAAGTTGGCCGTCACACCTGCCGCGACGATCAGGTAGTTGTACTCGAGCACTTGACCGCCGTCGAGGGCCACCGTCCTGAGCTCGTGGTCCATGGACAGGACCGTGCCTTTGAGAAACCGTACATTGTGCTGATGTGCGCGGATAGAGCGCAGGAACCAGGTGATG
>JBBSUU010000366.1:0-3870 GCA_038234115.1 Mycobacteriales bacterium | reverse complement strand
CTCTGATCGGTGAGGCCCTTGCTGGAAACCAGAAAACCGTCGATGGGGGCCTCGACCGCGTCCATCCCGATGTTGGAATCGATCTCCGGGAAGGGGAAGAAGTCCAGATCGTCCTGGTCCGCTGCCGGGAACTGTTGTCCAACAAACATTCCCAGCAGGTACATACCGGCTTTCTTGGTGACCACGGACTGTGCTGCTTCCTGCCAGGTCCGGCCGAGAGAGGCTTCCTGATGCAGCGGCAGCAGACCCTTCCAGGTGTCGAATACCGTTCTAACCTTGGGGTCGGTCCAAGCCACCTTGTGGTCGACGACCAGGTCCATGTGGAACTGGTAGCCGTTAATCCGCTGGTTGAGGTAGTCGAACGTACCCATGGCGGGCCAGCCGTCCTTGTCGCCGAAGGCGATCGGGACGAGTCCGTCGGCCTTCATCTTCTCGCCGAGGGTCTTGAGTGCGTCGAGTGTCTTGGGGACCTCGTAACCCTTCTCGGCCCAGACGCTCTTGCGGTAGAAGAATGCCCAGGGGTAGTTGTAGAACGGTACGAAGTACTTCTTGCCGTCAGCCGCAGTCGAGGCCTTGATAAATGCCTCGGAGTACTGATCCTGGAAGCCGGCCCAGACATCATCGATCGGGGTCAGCAGGCCCTGCTTGGCAAAGAACTGCATCCGGTTGCCGGCGAACCAGGTGAAGACCTCGTCCGGGCTGCCCTGCAGGTAGTTGTTGATGTTCTCCTGGAAAGAGTTGTGGTCGACGGTGTTCACGTTGACGGTTGTCCCGCTGGCGGCCTTGAATGCGTCGAAGACCGACTGGTATGCCTTTTTGGGAGTGTCGTCAGAAGCGTTGGAACCAAAAGAGACCGAGCCGCCGAGCTGGGCCATGGTGCCTGCGGCGCTGCTACCGGCAGAACTGCCGGCTGCGCTGCTGGCGGCCGTTGTCGCCGCTGCCGACGAGCTGGACGCAGCCGGGGTTGAAGCCCCCGTGCAGCTGGACAGCAGCGGTAAAGCCGCCGCGCCGGCAACACCGCCGCCGAGGATCCTGATCATCGACCGCCGGTTCATGCCGGTCCTGCGCAGGAAAGACTCAAAATCTGGACCAGTCACTGTTGACCTCCGATTGGGGTGACGTCATTATCACCGAACGAGTGAACATAATCTCCCAGTCCGTTGTGGTGAAGTCAACAGTCTTAAGTCACAGCTCGATAACGAACTTGCGAGCGACCCTTCGGTCGGCGAAGCAGCGCGATCGAGCACGCCGATCGGTCGATCCAACCGCGGCGAAGCTTTCAGCTTCTGCCTGGTAACCGCTGGTGAGGAGTGTATCCTCGGCCGATCGGCGGTCAGCGGATGGCCGCACAGGCCGCTGTGTCCATCGCAAACAAATGTGGCCGAAAATGACCGCCGGTCCCTTACGGCGGTGTGTGAGTTCAACAGTCAACCGGCATCCTTGTGCATAATCCGCAGCCGCTTTGTGCGTAATCCAACACGAAGTGTCACAGACGATCGATCATTATTCGCATCGCAAGCCGGCGGTCGAGGGCTGACCCACTTGAAGGTTCGGATTGAGCCGAGTTGCCCGGGGGCTTCGACGCCTGGGGCTCTGGACTCGGTGCCGAAGTCTCTGCGTTTGTCGTATTCGACAGGGTCAGTTTGAAATCGAAAGTTGTTTCACATCTAGAGATGTCAGCTTCCGGACAGGCGGATTGCCATCCGTTCGATCATATCTGTCGCGACAGAAACTGTTCTCGTCAAATACGAGCAGGCCAAGATGGTTGGTGGTGAGCACCAGGTTTGACCGGTTTGCGTAACTCAAAGCGACATCTGTTGCAGTTTATGAATTGTGGACCGTAGGTGGGGGCGCGCGAGAATATCCACCAGTGGCTCGACGCGTCGAGCCGCCCGCGTTCGGTTGACACGGGTGCGAGCGTTGGCGCCGGCCTGCTGCGTGCGCCCGTGCTCTTGGTGTCGGACTTGTCTCCTGGGCGTGGATCAGCGCGGTGTCAGTATCGAGTTTGAGACTCTCCGAGTCACAGTCATGCGCGTCGAAGCCTGCTAGGGAAAAGCTGCTCTGGGAATCCGGGAATAAGACGGATCGCGATGCGTTACGATATATCGAGATGCATCGCAGTGGTGCATCCGACTTTCTTGGGAGAAACCTCTTGCATACGACATATAACAACCGGAGTGACAACGACGAAGGTGGCAGCGACTCTCGCTCTCCCCGCCACCACGGCCGCGGCGGCAGCGGCAGGTTCCGCGGCGGCATCGCCCAGAATGCAGGCAGCGTCGAGGGGCGCGAGCGGCGACAGTACCGCAGCGGTGGCTTCGGACCCGAGGGGCCGGAGGGCCGTGAAGGCCGCGGGCCGGGTGGGTTCGGGCCGGGTGGCCCCCTCGGCGGATTTGGGCCCGATGGCCCTGTCGGTCCGGTCGGGTATCCCTTCGACGGTCGCGGCCACCGACGTGGCGGCCCCGGCGGCCCGCGCGGTCGCGGATTTCGCGCCCGAAAGGGTGATATTCGGCTGGCAATTCTCTCGATCCTGGCCGAAACCCCCAGTAATGGTTACGTTCTCATGCAAACGATCGCAGAAAAGAGCGGCGGCACCTGGCGCCCCAGCCCCGGCTCGGTATACCCGACGCTTGCTCAACTGGTCGATGAAAATCTGATCGTCAGCACTGGGGAAGGCGACGGCGACCGGCGCAGCGCCTACCAACTCACCGCCGCCGGCACTGCCTATATGGCCGAACAGTCCGAAGCCATCAGCACGGCGTGGAGCGCAGTAACCCAGGATCCCGAAGCGGCAGATCCTCTTGCCATCTCGGTCCGCAAGCTCTTCGGCGTCATCCGTCAGATCGATTCGGACGGCACCGCCGAGCAACGCAGCCAGGCCGGCGAGCAGATCGACGAACTACGGCGGAGCCTCTACCGCAAGCTCGGGGAGTAACAACACCGGCCACTCGAAGTGCGGTCCCGCCGGTCTGAGCCACTCAGATGCCGGCGGGGCCGCTGCGTCCGGGAATGACCCGGGGGGCGTGAGAGGGCAGAAAGCTGGGTACTCCAAGAATCAATGAGTCAGATGGCCGTGGGGCCGTGCGGCAATGGAATCCAGCTCGATCAAACTGAAAGTTGCGTCAGTGAAGAAGACAAGTTTGAAGATGACATGCGAACCGGCGGACGTGTTTGCTGTCTTCGCCGATGGTTGGCTCTTCGGCCTCTGGGTCGTCGGGTCATCTCGCATTCGCGAGGTTGACCAGTCCTGGCCCGCGGTGGGTTCGAGAGTTCATCATTCGGTCGGTAGTTGGCCGTTCCTGCTTGATGACACCACCTCCGTACTCAGCTATTCTCCGAACTCGCGTTTGGAACTACAGGCGCGCGCCTGGCCGGCCGGTGAAGCCAAGGTCGAAATCAACGTGACCCCGGATCTGCATGGCTGCACGGTGACGATGACCGAAGATGCCACCAGCGGTCCTGCATTGCTGGTCCCGATGCCGGTTCGGCAGGCGATGATTCACTGGCGCAACACGGAAACACTGCAACGGCTTGCCTACCTCGCCGAGCGACGGGAAGGGCCGCAACAAGCCTCGTAGCCACCGCACTGGTAACCGACGAGCGCTGATCGCAGCGTGTGGACGGGAGGCTGACCCCTCGACACCCATTGAGGTATCGGGAATCTGCTCGACGGACAGTCAGCGGGTTTTCACCGCTCGGGTTGGATTACTGTTGACCCGTGACCCAACAGCCGCTTCCCCGGAGTTCCCCAAGTCGGCAGCGCGTGGACCCAGCAGGCATCCTGGCTTTCATCGATGCGCTCGAGGCGGCGCCCGATATCGAACCCCACAGCATGATGCTGCTACGACACGGATCGGTGATCGCCGAAGG
>JBBSUU010000365.1:0-3876 GCA_038234115.1 Mycobacteriales bacterium | reverse complement strand
ACCGACATGATCATCATCATCCCGATCATCTTGATCGCCGCCGTCGCCGGCTTTGCCTTCAAGGACACCGGAATCGTTCCGTTGTCCCTGGTTCTCGGTTTCCTGAGTTGGGTTGGGTTGGCCCGGTTGGTGCGCGGGGAGTTCCTAGGGCTGCGTGAGCGAGAATTCGTCGATGCAGCACGGGTGGCCGGCGCCTCACCGGTTCGCATCATTTTCAAGCACATTTTGCCGAATTCGGTGGGGGTGATCGTCGTGAACACCACCATTCTGATGGGCGGCGGAATCCTTTTGGAGGCTGCTTTGGGGTTCCTCGGCTTCGGAATTCAACCGCCTAATATTTCCCTCGGATCGTTGATCACCCAATACCAGAGTGCTTTCAGTGTCAGACCGTGGTTGTTCGTCTGGCCAGGTATTTTCATCATCTCGTTGGTGCTCTGCATCCAGTTCATCGGCGACGGTCTTCGCGATGCGTTTGATCCCCGGCAAAAGCGTATCCCCAAGAAGAAGGATCTGGACAAATCGGTGGAAAAGGTCAAGGCGTGAGAGGTCGCTCCCGGCCGCTGTCACCCAAAGGCCGACACCAAGGCCAGCGCCAGCAGCACGACACCGGCGATCATCGTGCCGACGTGCCACTGCACCGGCAACCGATCGTTCTCCAGTCGGGGATTTGTCAGATGGCCGGCCTCGCGCAGTTCCTCCCAGTACCGCCGCACCACCGTGGCTGCGGCTCCGGAGTCCGTGGTCGGAACGTCGCTGGGGCGAAAACTCGTTCCTGGAACGGATTTGGGCAACGATTTGAGCTCACTCTTCGAGGTGCGCATAGCTGCGTGTCGACTGGGGGCGGGCGCTGCCCAGGCGCTGACATCGCCGTAAGCGGTTTCCAGGGTCAGTGCGTATCTGGTGTTGATTCCCTGGATGGCGGGCCACGGAACCCGCACGGTTCGCAGGACATTGAAAATGGTGACACCGCTGTCGTCAACCCGGACTTCCGGCCGCCAATACAGGGCCCAGCAGGTCCCGGCAGCCAACAACAACCAGGGACCGACCCCGAGCACGGCTCCCGGCTCGGGGGAAAAGACCAGCCCGATCAGCCCCATCAGGCAGAACGTGCCAAAGATGATGGTCAGCCATTTTCCGAATTTGGGACGAAAAATTTGTTGCATCGGTCCATCCTGACATTGTCGGGCGGGCTTCGGCGCAGCGAAAGAAAAGTGAACTCATGACACACCTGATCAAGCATGACTCTGCCGGCCCCGACAAGCCGATTTTGCAGGTCGACAATCTGGGCATCGATTTCTGGGTTGACGGCACCTGGTACCCGGCCGTCGTCGGCGCCAGCTTCAAACTGATGCCTGGCGAGGTGCTGGCGATCGTGGGTGAATCCGGCTCCGGTAAATCCACCGCCGCCATGGCGCTTCTAGGTTTGCTGCCCAAGAACTCCAACATCACCGGCTCAATCCTGTTGGGCGAGAAGCAGTTGGTTGACGCCAACAAACGCATGTTACGTTCCATCCGCGGCCGCGAGGTCTCGGTCATCTTCCAGGAGCCGATGACAGCGCTGAACCCGGTGTACACCATCGGGTTTCAAATCGCTGAAATGTTGCGCAGTCATCAGTCCATGGCGCCCAATGCCGCCCGGAAGCGGGCTATCGAGCTGCTGAAGATGGTCGAGATTCCCGAACCAGAGCGCCGCGTCGACTCCTTCCCGCACCAGCTGTCCGGTGGCCAGCGACAGCGGGCGATGATCGCCCAGGCATTGGCCTGCGATCCGGAGCTCTTGATTGCCGATGAACCCACCACCGCCCTGGATGTCACGGTGCAGGCCGAGATACTTAAGCTGATGCGGGATCTGCGGGACCGCATTGACGCCGGCATCGTGCTGATTACGCACGATATGGGGGTAGTGGCTGACCTCGCAGACCGGCTCTTGGTGATGAAGGATGGCCATATCGTCGAATCTGGCACCGCTGACGATGTATTTCACCGACCGCAGCATCCGTACACCATCCAGCTGCTGGAAGCGGTGCCCCACCTGGGATCTCATGTGAAGAGCGAGATCGCGGGTGGGTTAGAGATATCACCGGATCGTGACCCGCTGGCCGGCGCAGGAGTGGCAACCGGGGTCTCCGCGGTAGTTGACCTGCACAACGTCTCGATTGAATATCCCAAGCATGGTCGGGTGCCGGCGTTCCGGGCGGTCAACAACATCACCCTGGCGGTTGGCGAGGGAGAGGTCGTCGGTCTGGTCGGGGAGTCCGGTTCCGGCAAAACCACGGTGGGCCGAGCCATTGTCGGGTTGCTGCCCTTCGTCGAAGGGACGGCCGAGGTTGTTGGTACCTCGATGGTGGGCATCTCCAAGAAGGAGTTGCTCGACGTCCGTCGCGATGTGAGCTTCGTGTTCCAGGACCCGGGTTCATCGCTCAACCCTCGGCTCCCCATCGGAGAGTCCATCGGGGAGCCACTATTGCTGCGAAAGCTGGCCAGCGGCAAGGCTTTGAGCATAAAGGTGGAGGAGCTGCTGGATCATGTGCAATTGCCGCGGGCGCTGCGCAACCGGTATCCGCATGAACTCTCCGGCGGTCAACGACAGCGCGTCGGTATCGCCCGCGCGCTGGCACTGAGTCCAAAACTGCTGATTGCCGACGAACCGACCTCAGCGCTGGATGTCTCGGTACAGCAACGGGTGTTGGAGCTGTTCCAAGAACTGCAGCGCGATATTGGATTCGCCTGCCTGTTCATTTCCCACGACCTCGCGGTAGTGGAAATCCTGTCCCGCCGGATCGCGGTCATGAAATTGGGCGAATTGGTGGAAATCGGAACTACTGATCAGATCCTGACCAACCCTCAGAACGAATACACCAAGAGGCTACTGGCGGCCGTCCCGGTTCCGGATCCGGACGAGCAACGGATCCGTCGTATCGAGCGAGATGCGTTACTGGCGGCTGAGAAGGCGTCCTGACTTACCCGGATTTAGGAGCCCGCTGCCGTCGATTTTGATAGCAGCGGACAGGGCTGCGATGTGTTCGCCCGCACCGTCTATGGCGCTCGGGCTCCGTTAGCGGTCGGTGTCCTGATGACCCTGTTTGTCATCGCTTCGACGGCGCTGGGTAATTCCCGGCTCCGCAATCTTCGCAAACATGTGCTGCCCAACGCTATTGCGCCAATTATCGTCACAGCGACCGTGTCACTGGGCATCTACATCGTGGCCGAGGCAACGTTGTCCTTCCTCGGTCTGGGACTGCCGCCGACGGTGATGTCGTGGGGCGCTGATATTTCAACCGCGCAGGGATCCATCCGCCAGCAGCCGATGGTGTTGTTCTATCCGGCCGCCGCGCTGGCGCTGACCGTGCTGAGTTCGCTGCTGGAAATACAAGACCTGGACGTTCCTTTCACCACCCAAAACCGCCTGGTACCCGCGGTCCGCGGGGCAAACCTCACGATCTACCCGGGCCAGACGGTGGCGATCGTGGGCGAATCAGGCTCCGGAAAGTCGACCACAGCGCACGCGATCATCGATCTGTTGCCGGGAACCGGCAAGGTCAACGGCGGCAAAATCCTGTTCGAAGGCACAGAAATCTCCGGGATTTCGCGCAAGGAGATCGTCGCGTTGCGGCGGTATGCGTCAACGTGCATTGATTGCCATCGGGCTGGCAGCCAGGCCCAAATTGCTGATTGCCGATGAGCCCACTTCGGCCCTGGATGTGACTGTCCAGCAACAGATTCTGAACCATTTTGAGACGCTCACCGACGAACTAGGTGTTGTGTCCAGGGACATTGGTGACACGCCGGTGGGCGTGGTGATCGCATAGGTGAGGGTCTCCCTGGTTTGGTGTGAAGCGACTAAACACCAGACCGCACCGAAGGAGACCCTCGTGT
>JBBSUU010000364.1:0-3884 GCA_038234115.1 Mycobacteriales bacterium | reverse complement strand
GGGTTCGGTCCTTGGCTGCCAGTTCGCGGATTGATCGCCGGACTCGCTCTGCGGCGTCTTCTACTGGCGCCCTGCGTGTTCCCAGCGGGTCCCATGGCCAGGCGGCAGATCGGGGCAGTTCCGTCAGCGGGTTTACGGCGTCCTTGGCCGGTTCACTCTCCCAACACACCGGCGGGCAGATGTCGGCCGCGGCGGCGGCAAGCTCGGTCAGGAATTCACTGGGACCGCGGAATCGGGATGCTGCGCGCGGCCACCAATGGCCGGAGAACAGGAGTGTGTGCTCGGACCTGGTGAGTGCCACGTAGAGCAGCCGTCGTTCTTCGGTCAGCTGACCCAATTTCCAGTCGGCCTGATGCGCCTTGACCAAGGCGGCTATCTCGGACTGATTCGCACACTGGCCGATCTCCAACTGGGGAAGGTCAAGTTTGTCGCCGCGCAAACTCGGTGGCAATTGCCCGTCGTCGGAAAGCCAGGTCAGGCCTTTGGCTCCGGGAAAGACGGTATTCGAGAGTTGCGGAACAGCAACCAATTCCCATTCCAACCCTTTGGCGGCGTGGACGGTGAGCAGCTGAACCGCATCATCAAGCTGCTCGACCTCACCGGGGACCAGGCCATCCTCCTCCGCCGCAGCAACTTTCAAAAATGCCAGCAAGTCCAAGGCCTGGGTTGTCCAGGACCCGCCGAATTCGGCAGCACCGTCGCGAGCGCCCGGGTGGGGCGCCAGACTCCCGCCGGCGAAATCGGCTACCACTTCGGCGAAGGCATCCAGGTGTGCCCGGCCGGCCGGGCCGGCAAGTGGCGCTTCGATATCCAGACCAATTGTTCGTTCGATATCGGCGACCAGATCGGTCAGCGGTTGATTGAGCCGGGAACGAAGCCACTGGAGTTCCTGCCCCAACCGCCGGATTCTGGACCACCCCGGCGTCGAATAGTCCGCCGGCTCTCCGGGATCGGACACCGCGTCGACCAGCGACGGTTTGTCCAGCTCATCACCGGGGCGGGCCTGGGCCAATGCGGACCGGACGGCAGCTTCCCGGGAGCCGGCAACGCCGACATCACGGTTGCGGGTGCGCCCGGCCAAGGCGCCGGCCCGCTTGTTCAAAGCGGCGAGGTCGGCCAAACCCAGGCGCCACCTGGCCCCGGTCAGGACACGAATCGCCGCACCGCCGGCAGTGGGGTCCACCAACACATGCAACATGCTGACCAGATCGATGATCTCGGGCTCGGCCAGCAGACCGGCCAGGCCGGCGATCTCCACCGGCAGTCCGCGTTCGCTGAGGAGTTCGGCCATCGGTGCCATTGCCGACCGCCGGCGATAGAGCACGGCGGTGGTCGGAGGTGGTTGATCAGAATCGCGGGCCTGTTTCCAGGCTGCAGAGATAGTGTCGGCGATCCAGATATCCTCGGCAACCGAGGTATCGAAGAGGCCATAGGCCAGCTTTCCCGCTGCTGCCCCGATTCTCGGTTTGAGGGTATCCACCGGGACCGGCGACAGCCGGATCGGTTCGGAAATCGCATTTGCCACGGAGAGCACATCGACCGGATTCCGGAAGCTGGTCAGCAGCGAGACCCGCCGGGCGGGTGCTCCATCGCGACGGGGGAAATCTGTGATGAACCTGGGCAGATTCGACGCCGAGGCACCACGCCAGGAATAGATCGACTGGCACGGATCGCCGACCGCGGTCACCGGATGCCCGAGCTTCGTGGATTCAGCGCCGAAAAGTGTTGTCAGAATCACCCTTTGTGAGTGGCCGGTATCTTGGTACTCGTCCAACAGAACCACCCGGTGCCGGTCCCGCAGCTCCAGCCCGACCCTGCTGTGGCCACGAGTCAGATCAGCCGCCAGCTGCATCTGATCACCAAAGTCCAGCACCCCTGCCTTTCGTTTGGCCTGTCGGAACGCATCTACCAATGGAAGAATGCCGGTCCGGTTCGAGAGCCGCTGGTACAGGGCGGTAAGGCCGGAATGGATTGCTTTACTCTGATGGGGCCCCGGCGGGGACAGGCGGATCTGTTCGGCCAACTGGGCCGTCAATTCGTCCAGTTCGGCAGGGGTTCGTAGGTGGTCGGCGAGCACACCGGCCATGCTCAGCAGCCGTTCGGTGACCCGGTCCGGGCTGAGGTCGGTGGCCAGATCTCGGTCCCAACGACGGACCACCGAGCCCGCCAATTGCCACGACCCGGTGTCACTGAGGATCCTTGCAGACGGTTCCACCCCGACCAGCGCGCCATATTCCGCGATCAGCCGCCCACCAAAAGCGTGATAGGTCCAGACTTCCGGTTCCGCGGCCAGGATCTGTTCACGGATTCCGCTGTCGATGACGGCGGACTTGGCCAGCGCCGTCAATCGACGCCGGATCCGCTGCAGCAGCTGCGCCGAAGCCTTCCGGGTGAATGTCAATCCGAGCACTTGATCAGGCCGGACCAAACCATTGGCAATCAGATAGACCACACGGGCGGCCATCGTTTCGGTTTTGCCGGATCCGGCCCCGGCCACTACCAGCAGCGGCGCGAGTTCGGCCTCGATCACCGCCACCTGTTCCGGGGTAGGTGGCAGCTCCTGACCGAGCGCCCGCGACAATTCAACGGCCCCGATCCTGGTATCGGCCAAGCCCTGATGAAGCGCCGTCATCTGGTGGCCTGTCGTCCTTCATCCTGGACGGGGCAGACCGAGCGCACCGAGCAGAAGTCGCAGTATTTGTTTTCCGTGGCGATCTGCGCCGAGGATGTGAGGTGATCAGCAGCTTTACGAATCTGACCGATCCAGACACCCCGTTGTTCAGCCGTTAACGGAGCCTGGCTCCGAACGGCGGGGACACCTTTGCGCAAGTAGACCAGCGCAGCGCCCCCGGTGTCGAAGGCACCCCCGGCATCGCCGCCCTGATCGGCTGCACTGGAATCGGCCACTTTCCCATCGACTACGGCAGAACGATCCCGAGCCGGCAACCCGGCCGTGCCAATGGCTACCTGATAGGCCGCCAGTTGGGGGTTGGCCTCGGCTTCGGCCTTGGACGGCACTGTCGAGCCGGTCTTGAAGTCGATGATGACCGGCTCTCCCGAGGCGTTGCGGCTGATCCAGTCGGCCCGACCCGACAGCTGCACCGGTCGAGAGGCAGCATGGGCAGACAGCTCATCCGAGGCCTCCGCGCGGGGCACCTGTGCCTGGATCTCCACCTCGGATCCGAAGACCGTCCAGGGCGGATGAGCGCAGCTGTACCACTCCTGGGCTGCCCTGGTCATCGAAAGTGCCAGTCGACGGAGCCTGGCCAACTGCCAGGGCGCCAGGTGGGTGGTCGATCCCAGATACGCGTCCAGCTCGGTTTCCAACTGGTCCCAGGGCAGTTCCAGAGCAATGCCTTGCGCCATCGCGTGCACCACAATGCCCTCCAGCTGCGATTCACCGGTTTCTCCGCGCCCACCCTGGCGTTCCAGCACAGCGCCCAGTGCGCACCTGTTGAGAGCTTCCACCACCGAGGGAGAAACCCTCACCGGCAAGTCGGGTCCCACCAGGTTCGCCCGGGTGGACAGCTCGGGTAGACCCCACCAGAAGTCCGGCGCCGCACCGCGGACCCGATCGAGCGCCAGTGTGGCCAGGTGACCAACTGCAGCCGCCCGAAGCGGCTCACCAGCATTGGCGTCAGCAGCCACCGAGCGCAATTCAGCGATCAGCTCCGGAATGTTCAGACCGCGTTGCTTTCCGCCGCCGGGAACAGCGGGCCTACCCACAGGCAGATCAGCCGTGCCGGCCAACTCGACCAGGAACCGTGAAGGTTGGCGCTGGGCGTCAGCGACTGCGGTGGCGATCAAAACCTGGCGCGCTCTGGTAGCCGCGACGTAGAACAGCCGGCGTTCTTCGGCAAGATTTTGTTGGGCCCACGAATCGG
>JBBSUU010000363.1:0-3889 GCA_038234115.1 Mycobacteriales bacterium | reverse complement strand
GAGCGATTTTGCGATCACCAAAAACGCCAGAACACCCTGCCCGAACCTGGCCACCGAATACGGTTGCTCCATTCACCAACAGTTGCGATCCACCGGATTTCGGGGCTGCACGGTGTATGACTGTTTCGGCGCCGGGCAAAAACTCTCCCAACAGACATTTGGCGGGAAGAGCTGGCGAAGTGACCCGGAGCGGGCGCAGCAGATGTTCGACGCGTTCCCGGTGATGCGGGATCTGCACGAGCTGCTCTGGTATTTGACCCAGGCCCTGACGATCACGAAGCCATCGAGCTACCAGGGAACTCCAATGCTCCGCAGGGCACGGGCGGAGGTCGAAGCCCTGACCGGTCGGCCACCGGAAGACTTGCTCGAGATCAACAAGTTTGCGTTATGGGAACAGGTGAATGAGTTGCTGATGACGGTGAGTAAGTCCGTCAGATCAGTGGTGAAAGGTCAAAAGCGCGATCTGCGCGGCGCCGACCTGGTGGGTGCATCTTTGAAGGATGCGAACCTCCGAGGAGCGAATGTGCGCGGCGCCTATTTGATCGGGGCCGACCTGTCCGGCGCTGACCTCGAGCTGGCGGATGTGATCGGAGCAGATTTTCGAGATGCGGACCTATCCGGGGCCAACCTTTTAACCACCTTCTTTCTGACCCAGTCTCAGCTCGAGGCCGCCAAAGGTGATGCAAGAACAATCCTTCCCGATAGCTTCAGACGTCCCCCGCACTGGCAGGCCCACTAGCGCACCACGCTCATCAACGCCTTGATCGGTGTGGTGAAGACCGCCGCCAGGATTACGAAGGTGGGATGGCCCGACAGCTCGGTATTCCAAGAGGACTATTCCAGTCGGAGTAAGCTTGCGTGGCGCGCTTGCAGAGCAACCGATTCGAGGCCGCAAAACCGCAGCGTTTCGACATCAGAATGTCTCGAGGAGAAAACCGCATGGCCGCCAAGCAACCACTGCGTCCGCTCGCGTTAGCGGTGCTGGGCTTGCTCGACGAACGACCGATGCATCCGTATGAAATGTTTCAATTGCTGCTGGCGCGTAAAGAGGATCGACTGATGCGAATCCGCGCCGGCTCGCTCTACCATGCCGTCGGCCGTCTCGAAGAAGCCAAGCTGATCCTCGCGCACGGTGTGGACCGCGACGGCAATAGACCGGAGCGCACCACCTACGAACTGACCGAACTGGGTAGCCAACACCTGCGGGACCGACTGCGGGAGATGCTCGCGGTACCGGCCGAAGAGTATCCGGCCTTCTTGCTGGCGATGGCGGAGGCACATGTGCTGCCACTGGACGAGGTCATCGACCTGCTGACCACTCGGCGTCAAGCCCTCCTGCCCTACCTGGAACGGCTCGATGCCGAGGACATCGATGCTCTCGCCCGCGGGGTGCCGCAGCAGTACAAACTGGATGTTCAGTACGCCCAGGCCGTCCGCAGGGCAGAACTCAAGTGGCTCGACGATTTGATCGCCACCCTGTGCGCCGGCCAGATGCCCTGGGGCACCGACACAACCCACCCCCACCCATCAGAGATTTGAGAGAGATGACAAACGCTTCAACAACTTCTGCAACCACCCGACCGTGGCCGGCACTGTGGGCCCTGTGTCTCGGGTTCTTCATGATCTTGGTCGATTCCACGATCGTCTCGGTTGCCACCCCGGCGATCATGAGGGGCCTGGGTGCAGACATCAATGAGGTCGTCTGGGTGACCAGCGCCTACCTGCTCGCTTATGCCGTCCCGCTGCTGATCACCGGTCGAATGGGTGACATGATCGGCCCGAAAAAGGTTTACCTGGTTGGTCTCTCGGTCTTCACCGCGGCTTCGCTTGTTTGCGGTCTCTCCAGCAGCGTCGGCATGTTGATCGTTTCCCGCGTCGTGCAGGGGCTGGGCGCGGCAATGATGACTCCGCAAACGATGGCCGTCATCACCCGTACCTTCCCGCCGAACAAGCGGGGCGCCGCGATGAGCCTGTGGGGAGCAGTGGCCGGGGTGGCGACCCTGGTCGGGCCGCTGCTGGGCGGCGTGCTGATCGACTCCTTGGGCTGGGAATGGATTTTCATCGTCAATGTGCCGGTCGGTGTTATCGGATTCGTGCTGGCCGTCCGATTGGTTCCGAACCTCCCGACCAATGTCCACAAATACGACCTGATCGGCATTTCACTGTCCACGATCGGCCTATTCTGTGTGGTTTTCGGTATTCAAGAAGGTCAAACCTATGACTGGGGGACCATTGCGGGTCCAATTTCGGTCTGGTCGCTGATCATTGTCGGTTTGCTGTTTATCACCGCGTTTGTCTACTGGCAGGCCAAGAATCGCAATGAACCCCTGATGCCACTCGGACTGTTCAAGGACCGAAACTTCTCCTTGGCCAACATCGGCATCTCCACCGTGGGCTTTGCGATCACCGGAATGGCGCTACCACTGATGCTCTTCGCGCAGAATGTGCTCGAACTGAGCCCGACCCGGGCGGCGCTGCTTTTTGTCCCGATGGCGGTATTAACCGGCGCCCTGGCGCGTCCGGTTGGCAAGATTGTCGACCGTGCGCATCCGCGTTACATCACCGGATTCGGTGTGTTTGCCTTAATCGTTGCGTTGGTGTGGCTCTCCCAGGTGATGGCGCCGTCGACGGCGATCTGGAAGCTGTTGCTGCCGATCGCGCTGATGGGTATCGCCAGTGCCGTTGTGTGGGCGCCATTGTCGGCCACGGCTACTCGGAATCTGCCGATGCGAAGCGCCGGCGCCGGCGCCGGCGTGTACAACACCTCCCGGCAGATCGGGGCCGTCCTCGGCAGCGCCGGGATCGGTGTTTTGATGCAATCGCGATTGACCGCCACCATGTCCGGCGCCGCCGGCGCGGCTCAGTCCGGCGTTTTACCGCCCGCACTGCACGGTGCCTACGCCACCGCAATGGCCCAGTCCCTCTGGCTGCCGGCCGGTGTCCTGGTGGTCGGCTTTGTTGCCGCGGTGATGTTTACCGGCCCAACCCCGGTGGCGGCCACTGCGACCAAAAAGTCTGTTCCGGTTGACGCTTAGTCAATTGGCGCGTTGACCGCCTTCCGGCGTCGCGTTCAGTATTTGGACGCGGCGCCGGTCTGTAGTCACACCGCTGCGTGACTACAGACCGGCTGCAATCAACTTCTGGGTGGCAAGGGCGACGACCTGGATCGGGTTCGGCAACGTAGTGACGTCGGAATTTGCAGGAACGGCGAAGGTGTAGCCAACGCTCGTCGAACCATGCAGGACAGCGATCAACACGGCGGAGTCGGTGCCGATCTGGACGGTCCAGGCGATCGCAGTGTCGCCCCCGACGTCAGCGGTGACATCCTGCGGTTCACTGACCGTCGCCGCCGTCCCACCGACATTTGCGTCGGTGCAGGAAATGCCCGCGACTGCGTAGGAGAAAGCAGCAGAGGCGGTTTCCACGTCCAGGAAGTAACTGACTGACTGCTGGACCTGGGCGCTCTGGCCAAGGGTCAACACGCTGCCGGTGCGCAGCGCGTTCGGAAATGCCACCGATGTGTTGACCTGACCACAGGGCAGCGTGGAGCCGGTATCGCTCGGGTCCGGCGCAGCATAGGTCCCTTGCACGAAACCGCTTCCGAGGTCCTGCGGAGTCAGTAGAGCCTTGTCGATGATGGCCAGCACTGCGAGCGCGTCCGGTGATTCGGTATCAACGGTCTGCTCGGGGAACGTCTCGGCAACTGTTTCCTCGCTTGTTTCTGACGGTGCCGCGTCGGATTGTTCAGACGGATTTTCGGAAGATTGTTTCGCGCTCTGTTCAGTCGGCGCTGAGATGGTCGACGGCTCCGGAATTTCGCTCGGCACTTCGGTTTGCTCCGGGCTGCCGATTGCTGCCGAAGGTACTGTGGCGGTGCCCGCCGGCGTCG
>JBBSUU010000362.1:0-3890 GCA_038234115.1 Mycobacteriales bacterium | reverse complement strand
GGCCGAGTTGACGGCGCCGAGTTGACGGCGCCGAGTTGAACAAGCCGAGTTGAACAAGATGATCCACCGCAGAACAACGACGGGAAGAGAACGCTGATGAACACTTCAGAGCAACCGGGTCTGCAGCAGGAAGGCCCCAATTCGCAGTACGCCGGCCCGGATGGGCACGTGGTCCCGGTTGTCACCCGGGCGGGCCACGAGAACTCCGACACCACGCAGTCCGGCGATTGCGTGTGGGTGTCCGGGGTGAGCGTGACGCATACGCCGGCCACCAAGATCTGGTTCGGCCAGGTCAGTAACAAGCCGGGCTACCGATCGCTGCCCCACCACCACGGCGAGGCGGAAACCGGTGGTTACGTCCTGTCCGGGCACGGACGTATCTATTTCGGTGCGAACTACGCCCAGTGGCTGGACATGACCCAGGGGGACTGGGTTTTCGTGCCTCCCTATATGCCCCACGTCGAGGCGAACATGAGCATCACCGACGACCTGATCTGGTTGACCACCAGGACTCCGGATAACATCGTGATCAATCTGGAGGAAGTCGACGACCACCTGCTCGAGGGTTTTCGCCGGGTATGACGAACGAGATGAACGCCCCGGCACCGGGCGGCGACTCGACCGGCGCATCGTCAGATCCTTCTGGACCTAACGCTTCTGGACCCATTGCTTCTGGGCCCACTCCCACGGCAGCCATCTTCTTGGCTGCCATCGATGTGACCCCCACCGATCCGCTGCATTTCGACCAGGCGTTTCTGGCCACCACCCAGCCATGCCCGTGGCCGAAGGCCTACGGGGGAGACATGGTCGCGCAGGCAACTATGTCCGTACTCCGGTCGGTTGCCGCTGACCGCGGGCTGCACTCGATGCACAGCTACTTCCTGCGACCGGTAGAAATTTCCGAGCAGATTCGTTACGAGGTCGAAACTCTCCGGGACGGCCGAAGCTTTTCCACCCGGCAGGTCCGGGCCTACCAAAACGACAAGGTCGTCTACGTCGGCCTGGCCTCATTCCAGGTGCCCGAAGCCGGATTGAACTACAGCGTGCCGATGCCCACCGGCGTGCCGGAGCCGGAATCCTTGCCCAGTTCTGCCGATACGCTGGCCGCAGTTGCCGGGCCGGCCGCCCGCTACTGGTCGTTCGGACGCAGCTTCGACCAGCGCCATGTACCGGGTCCGCTCTACACGGAGGTGACCGGCGAACAGGTCGGGACGCAGTCGGTGTGGCTGCGGCCCTTCAGTCCGTTACCTGATGATCAGGACGTGCACACGGCTGCCCTGGCCTATGTCTGCGACTACACGATCCTGGAACCGCTGCTGCGTGCGCACGGAATGGCGTGGGCCGACAAGGGTCTGGTCACCGCGAGTCTGGATCATGCGATGTGGTTTCACCGGCCGGCCCGATTGGATGACTGGGTGCTCTACAGCCAGCAGGCGGTGTCCGCCCAACACGCCCGCGGACTGGCCATCGGCCACCTGTACACCCGCTCGGGAGAGTTGCTGGCCACCGTCACCCAGGAGGGCATGATCCGCCAACCGGCTGCGACATCGTCGGATGACACCACTATTGAAAGCCGGCAGCCATGACGCAAGAGGAATCGCTCAGTCCCAGCTCACACCGGGACACTTTCACCCGGGATCACCTGCCGGCCCGAGAATCATGGCCCACCTTCGAGTTCACCGTTCCCGAGGTGCACTACCCGCAGCAGCTCAATGCCGCAACCGAACTGATCACCAAGGCGACGGACCGCTTCGGCGCCGACCGGCCGGCACTGCATGCCCCGGACCGGCCAAGCTGGACCTACGGTGAGCTGCTGCACCGCGCGAATCAGGTCGCACAGGTGCTCGTCGACGATCTCGGCGTGGTTCCCGGCAACCGGGTCATGTTGCGCGCCCCCAATAATCAGTGGTTGGTGGCGTGCTGGCTCGGCGTCCTCAAGGCCGGCGCGGTTGTCGTCACCACGGTTCCGGCCCTGCGTGGTGGCGAAGTTCAGCAGTTGATCGAACTGACCCTCCCCAGCGTGTTGCTGTGTGATCACCGTTTTGCCGAAGACCTACCGATGGACGGGGCCGAACCGGGCGGCAACCACGGGCGGCCGGTCACCGTTCTCGTCGGCGGGGACGGTCCGACTGATTTAGTCGCTCGATGCCGCGAAAAGTCTGGTGAATTTACCGACGTGCTCACTGCCGCCGATGATGTCGCTCTGCTCGGACCGACGTCCGGTTCGACCGGCATCCCAAAGATCACCATGCATTTTCACCGCGATCTACTGGCCAACGCCGACACCTTCGCGCGCTACCTGCTCGAGCCGGTGCCGGCGGACATCTTCGGCGGGTCCCCGCCGTTGGCCTTTACCTTTGGCCTCGGTGGACTGGTGGTGTTCCCGCTCCGGTTCGGTGCCTCCACCCTGCTGACGGAGAGGACCACTCCGGCGGAGTTGGCGCAGCTGTGCCAGGAAATCGGTGTCACCGTCCTGTTCACCGCTCCCACCGCGTACCGGGCCATCATCAAACAGGGCCGAGCGGAGTCGCTGTCGGGTCTTCGGATCGGAGTGTCGGCCGGGGAGCACCTCGCCGCGGACGTTTGGCAGCAGGTCTTGGAAGCCACCGGGCTTCGGCTGGTGGACGGAATCGGCTCCACCGAGATGTTGCATATCTTCGCCTCGGCCTCGGGTAGCGACATCAAACCCGGGTGTACCGGTCGGGCTGTCCCCGGGTATCGCACGACGGTGCTCGACGAAGACGGAAAGCCGGTAGGGGTGGGAATTCCCGGGCGGTTGGCGGTGATCGGTCCGACCGGATGTCGCTATCTGTCCGGGGACCGACAGTCCAACTACGTCCAGGATGGATGGAACATCACCGGCGACATCTTCGAGATGGACGCCGATGGTTACCTGACCTACCACGCCCGCTCGGACAGCATGATCGTTTCCTCCGGTTACAACATCGGTGCGCCGGAGGTGGAGTCGGCGATCAACAAGCATCCGTTGGTAATGGAATGCGCGGTGGTGGCCCGACCCGATCCGGAACGGGGCTCGGTGGTTTGCGCTTTTGTGGTGCTCACCCCGGGTGCGGAACCGAACGAAACCACTCGAAAAGATATCCAGGACTTCGTGAAGCAACAGATCGCGCCGTTCAAGTATCCGCGGGATGTTCGATTCATCACCGCCTTGCCCCGCAACCCCAGCGGGAAGCTGCAGCATTTCCGCTTGCGCGAAACACTGGCAGTGGAAAATCCAGCTGATTCCACTGGGGAATCAACTACCTCGAAGAACCGGACACACCAATGAAAATCGCAGTTGTAGGTGGCGGACCGGCCGGACTGTATTTCTCCGCGTTGATGATGCAGCTCGATGCCGCGCATGAGATCACCGTCTGGGAGCGCAATGCGGCCGACGATACCTTTGGCTTCGGTGTGGTGTTCTCCGACGAGACCCTCGGCGGTATCGAGAATGCCGACACCACGATCGCAGCCGCAATGGGGGCCAAGTTCGCCCGGTGGACCGACATCGATATCCACCGCAGTCATTCGGACGGATCTCGCGAGGTGGAAACGGTCGGTGGGCAGGGTTTTGCCGCCATGGCCCGCAAGGATCTCCTGGCGCTGCTACAACATCGCTGCGCTGAACTCGGGGTGGATCTCAGATTCAGCACCCCGGCACCGGACGTGGAGGAATTGTCGGCGTCCTATGACCTCGTTCTGGTCGGGGACGGTGTCAACTCCCCGATTCGGCAGCGGTACGCGGCCGATTTCGGCCCGACAATCGAGCGCCGCGACTGCAAGTACATGTGGTTGGGAACGGACCTTGTTTTCGAGGCGTTCGAATTCTTCATCAAGCAGACCGAGCACGGCGTGATGCAGATCCATGGATATCCCTATTCCGATTCCGG
>JBBSUU010000361.1:0-3892 GCA_038234115.1 Mycobacteriales bacterium | reverse complement strand
CCAAGTCCGCAGAACCCTGACGTCGGCAAGATCGGGCACCACTCGCAGGGCCACTGCGGTATTGCCCGCGGCGCTCTCCCAATTGGTCGGATACCGCCTAGGCGCCGCCGCCGCCGCAGCCGGCCAACCGCCACCGATGATGAAATTCAGATTGTCGGTCTGCTTCAAAGTGAGTCGCCGGCCGATGTGTTGAATCATCGGCTCGAACAGCCGGGGGCGGGATTCGGTCACATTGACGTGCAAGCCCTCGCTTCGGACCGGCAGGTTGAGTCCGACCATGGCAGCGAGTTCACCGGACCAGGCGCCGGCGCAGTCCACGACCCGGTTGGCGGTGATCGATCCACGACTTGTTCGAACTTCGAAACGGCCGCCGGCCGAATCCGGCCGGCGGCCAATGCCCAGTACTTCTACGTGGGTGCGGACTTGCGCGCCCAGCTGGGTCGCGCGCAGCGCGTAGAGCGGTGCAACCACCAGTGGGTTGGCGTGACCCTCCATGGGGCAGTAGGTCGCCCCCAGCAAATCGTCGGCCAGGTACGGTGCCCTGGATCGCAGGGCAGCACCGGTCAAAACCTCGGTTTCGATGCCGGCCAATGCTTCGAGTTCGTGCTTGTCGTAGAGGGTTTGCAATTGTTCGGGGGTTTCGGCAACCATCCACCCACCGGTTTGGTGCACATCGAGTGACCCCGAGAGTTCAATATCCAGTTTTTGCCAGATGCCGTACGCCTCGAGGCTCAGGCGGGCTTCGGCGAGGAGGCGGTCCCGGTCGGCTTCATTGCCCTGGCCCGACAATTGATGAATGGCCAGCTGTAGATGGAAACTGCCGGCGTTGGTGCCGGAGGCCTCCCGGTTGAGTTCGCCGCGTTCGATCAGAGTTACCTCGACGCCGGCCTTGGCCAGGTAGTAGGCCATTGCGGTGCCGGCGATACCGCCGCCGACGATGAGTACGTCGGTATTCTTGGGCAGTTCGGCGCGACTCATCTCAACCGGAATACCAGGTTCGGGAGGACGGAGCGAATCGTCGAGGTTCACGGTGAGCGCACGACTTTCTCGGCAGCAGAAGCGCCCGCCGGGTGCTGCCCGGGAGCAGCAGACGTAACGGAGGCATCGGGCAGGAACAGGGTAAGGCCGGTGATGGAATCATCGGCCAGCGCTCGGATCGGGACCGGACGAACCGGCGGTCGCGGCGATGACAGCGACACCTCGGCAAGGGGTTTACGGTGTCGACGGCTGATCATCGCGGCAATGTGGCGTTGACAGTTCTTGCCCTGACAGTGGCCCATCCCGGCTCTGGTATCGGCCTTGACCACGTTGATGTCATCGGTGGTTTCGACCGACCGTGAGATCGCCGCGAGGTGCACCACTTCGCAGCGGCAGATGATGGTTTCGGCATCCGGAAGCTCATAGACCCCGGGGCCGACAGCATAGAGCCGGTGGGTGGCCATGGTCAGCACCCGCCGCCGGGCCAGTCTCCGCCGGGGGCCGGCGGCGACGGTGGCAGCCGCCGTAGCGGTCACCAATCCCAAGTCCATCGACACTGCGATGCCGGCCAGTTCACCCTCGTCGATGGCCACGAACGAGCCCTCGACACCTGCGCCGTCGCCGGCGGAATAGACATGGGGGACCGAGGTTCGCATCCACTCGTCCCGGCGGACGGTTTGCCCGCCGAGGTCATCGTCAAAGTCGAATTCGCAACCGACCAGCCGCAGCAGTTCGATGGACGGGATGAATCCGTAGCCCACGCACAGGGTGTCTACGATCTCGGTCTTCTCGGTGCCTGGGATGACCCGCCATTGTCGGTCCACAGCGGCATGGATCACCCGCTCTACCCGACCTTCGCCCTCGGCGCGGATCACCATCCGCCCGTACCGCACCGGAATCCTGGCTTTGAGCATCTTGGTCCGATACTGCAGGGCATCGCGCAATAACGACATATTGCCGGGGGCGGCGCCGGCCAGTTTGATCAGGTCCATGGGTCGCGGCGCCGGCCCGGCTTCGAGGGCGGCGACGATACCGGCGCCGTATCCGGTCAACTGCGCGGGGAACGCGAGAGCCACCGGGCCGGACCCGGCAAAGAGAATTCGTTTGCCAGGTACGACACGTTGGGTTTTGGCCATTGTCTGCAGCCCGCCGGCGGTGATCACCCCGGGCAGCGTCCAACCGGGGAATGCCACCGGACGGTCGTGAGCCCCAGGAGCCAGTACCAGCTTGGCAACTGAAACACTGCGTGCTCGATCCCCTTCGGTCAGGTAGAACACCCGGGTTCCTTCGACCGAGAGCACACTGGTGCGCAGCAGGACGGTAATCTCGGTGGCCAATACGGCGTCGATGAGCGATCTTCCGAATCGAAATTGCTTGTCCATCTTCGCCAGGTCGGTGACGGTAAAGCCCGGCCCCGGCTGTTTGTAAATCTGTCCACCGAGGGTGGGACGTTCGTCGACCAGGACCACCCGGACGCCGGCTCGACTGGCGGCCAGCGCGGTAGACATCCCGGCCGGGCCACCCCCGACAACCATCAATTGGAAATCCTGGTCAACGTCAGTCATAGGTCAGCAGCCACCTGGCATTTTGGGGAAGTCAGCAGCCGGGACTTCGAAGTTCTTTTCGTAGGTCTTGGCCAGACCACCATTGTTCTGCTGGGTGCACAGGAAGGTGTTCATTGCCTCGACGAGTCCGGTGTTGCCCTTCTGCACTGCCCAGGAGCCATAGCCCAATGCCAGCGGTTGCGGCAGTTCGGCTTTCTTGACCTGATCCGGGTTTGCCTTCTGGTACTGCGCCAGGATGTAGTCCTCGAGGACGGCAGCATTGGCCCGGCCGGTGGAAACCTCGAGCAGCGATGCATTTTGGTCGGCAAATCCGGTAACGGTGGCGTTCGGGAAGGTGTCCTTGGCCAGCTGCTCGCCCGAGGACCCCTGCAGCGCGGTGATGACCTTGTCCGCCTGGTTGTAGTTCTCGATGGTGGCCGGCGACGTGTCGTCACTCTTGACGGCCAGAACACTGGTGTACGGGACGTACTCGCGGCTGAAGTCAACGACCTGCTTGCGCTCGTCGGTAGCGGTCAGACCGACCGAGACCATGTCGAACTTCTTGCTCTGCAGCCCGGGGATGAGACCGGTGAAGTCGAGGTTCTCGATCTGCAGCGTCACCCCAAGGTCGGCGGCCAATCCGTTGAGCAGATCGACATCGTAACCGGCGGGCTTGCCAGCGGCGTCCAGATACATTTCCGGCGCGAACTGCAGGTTCATCCCGACCACCAGGACACCGTCGGTGAGCAGTCCGAGAGCAGCCGGCGCTGCGGAACTCGGAGTGGTTGAGGTGGCGCTTCCCGCTGACGACGTCGCCTCGCCGGCTGCGGAAGTGGCCGAGCCGGCTGCCGAGGTAGCCGAGCCGGCCGCTGTTGAAGCCGCTGTTGAAGGCGCTGACGAGGCGGTGCTGGCGGCACCGTCAGAGCTGCTGCCACAGGCGGCCAAGGCGGTAATGGTCGCGAGGACCGTTGCGACCCGCAGGCCGCGTTTGATGGAGCGAAAGTTCGGACGTTCTTGCACGAGCGTTCCCTTTCTCGAAGGCTCTGGTCCAGGTGGGCCAGAGTTGCGGCCTAACGGCCAGTTGGTGCAGTTTCTTGCATGAGTTGCTCGATCCGTTTGGTTTGCCGTGAACGTAGGGACCGTGAGATCACGCCCTTGGGTGGGCTGGAAAGAGCACCCTCGACGAGGCGGAAGGCATAGTCGATGACAAACGCTGCCACCACGTAGATTCCGGCCGCAGCCGTATACAGAACAAATGGTTGGAAGGTGGAAGCGACCAGGTTCTGCGTCACCCGGACCACTTCGAGCAGACCGATGACGGTGAAGGTCGAGGTGTCCTTGACCATGCCGATGAACATGCTGCCGATATT
>JBBSUU010000360.1:0-3920 GCA_038234115.1 Mycobacteriales bacterium | reverse complement strand
CTCCAGCGAGTTCGCCATCGTCATCTTGTCGGCCTTGACCAGGATGTCGCCGCGGAGCCAGGTGAACAGATCCACGTGCTGCATCCGGGAGATCGGATCCCAGCCGGCGCTCTGGGCGTAGATCGGATCTGTCACGTCCCGGAAAGACCGTTCACCGGAGTAGGTGTGCAGCAGCCCGGCCAGTTGATCCTCACGGAAGATCCGGGCGTTCCCGTAGTACCGCTCAGGCAGATCCAGGGCTCCGCGGCGGAGCATGTCCTTTCCGCGGAACCCCTCCGGGAGAGCCCGACCGAGAGCGGCCAGCCCTCGTCGCAGACCCCCCGGAAGACGGGTGATGGGAGAAAGGCTCTCCGGCTCCCGGTAGATGTTGTAGCCGCCGAACAACTCGTCGGCGCCCTCACCGGAGAGCACCACCTTGACATGCTTGCGGGCCTCTCTGGCGACAAAGTAGAGCGGCACCAGCGCCGGGTCGGCGACGGGATCGTCCAGGTACCAGACGATCAGCGGCAGCGTGTCCATCAACTCCTGGGCCGAAACTGTCTTGATGACATGCCGAACACCGATCGCAGCGGCGGTTTCGGCCGCCACGTCGACCTCGGAATAGCCCTTGTACTCGAAGCCGGTGGTAAAGGTGATCAGGTTCGGGTTGGAGCGTTTGGCCAATGCGGCGATAGCGGTGGAATCAATTCCACCGGATAGGAACGCTCCGACTGTGACATCGGCTCGCATGTGCTTGGCCACCGAGTCGGTGAGACTTTCGGCGATCTCGTCGTACAGTGCGGTCTTGGCAGCCTGGGTGGGGAGCGAAGTGGGGGTGAACACCGGGCGGAAATATCGGTGGTATGCCACTTGCAACGGCTTGGTCGCCGTACCCGGGCTGTTCAGGTCGATGGAGAAACAGGTTCCCGACTCCACCCGTCGGATGTGAATGTCCATGGTGGCCGGCTCCGGCACATACTGCAGCACCAAATACTGCTGCAGCGCAACCGGATCCACGGCAGCCGGCGCAGTAAGTTCGCGCAGCCCCTTTGCCTCGGAGGAGAAGGCGACACCGTCCTCGGTGACGGCGGTGAACAACGGTTTGATACCGAATGGATCACGGGCGCCGAAGACCCGTCGTTTCGCTGTGTCCCAAATCATGAAGGCGAACATCCCGCGCAACCGGGCAACTGCACTCTCGCCCCAATGGTGATAGGCGGCCACGATGGCTTCGCCGTCGCCCTTGGTGGCGAAGGTCGCACCATGCTTTTCGGCCAGCTCGGCGCGCAATTCCAGATAGTTGTAGATCTCGCCGTTGAAAATCAGCGCGTAGCGCGCCGGATCTTCGGGCGGTCCCCAGCGAAGTGGCTGGTGGGAGGTCTCGATATCGATGATCGACAGCCTGTTGAAGCCGAAGGCGACATCGGAATCGTGCCACGTCCCCGGGTCATCCGGACCGCGATGTCTGGCGCATTTCATACCGGCGGCGATCGCGTCGACGCTGGCCGCAGCGTTACCGCTCCTGGAGACAAATCCCATCAACCCGCACACGCGCTCAGGTCACCACGCTTTCGTGTTCGCACTGCTCTTTGCCCGCTGTCTGCGACTGCATCCGGACCGCTTCAGCTGTCAGTATCCCTTGAGTATCACAGCGAATCGGCTGCCCGAATCGCGATGCCGGGCCCAATCGGCGTGCCCGGTCGGTTATGACCCCTCCCGGTGCAGTAATCTGGATGGGTAGAGAATTATGACGGCGCCCCGCCGATCAATTGGGCGCCCGTCCTAGGCACCAAACTGGCCCAACACGCCAGTGACGAAAGGCGTGAACGTGGCTCGGTCTCGTGCAGTACGTCGGTTCACCCTGGTGGGTGGGCTGGCAGCCGCTTCGCTGCTCCTGAGCGGCTGTTCGTTGGCAGATCTGCCGCGTTTCGGCTGGCCGGAAGGTCACACCCTCGAGGGTCAGCGAATGCAACACTTCTGGTCAGCGACCTTCCTCGCCGCGTTGGCCGTCGGTGCCCTCGTCTGGGGACTGATGTTCTGGGCCTTTGCGTTCCACCGCAAGAAAAAGGGTTCGCCCCTGTACCCGAAGCAGACCAAAGAAAACCTGCCACTCGAGTTGGTCTACACCGCGATCCCACTGGTGTTGTGCGCGATCTTGTTCTATTTCACCGTCACCACCGAAAACTACGTGCTCAAGCGTGACCCGAACCCCGATGTCACCGTCAATGTGACGGCATTCAAGTGGGGCTGGGACTTCTCCGTCGAGGGAACTGCAGATCCGGCAAATCCGGGCCAGCTGGTGCACACGGTCAGTACCTCCGGAGAAATTGCCATCCTGGTGGTGCCGACCAACAAGATCATCGAATACCACCTGTCCTCCAAGGATGTCATCCACTCATTCTGGGTGCCGGACTTCCTGTTCAAGCGCGACGTTTTCCCGTCGCCACAGGCAAACCAGGTCGATAACGGGGACAAGTTCCAGAACACGATCACCGTCGAAGGAGCCATGGTGGGTCGCTGTGCCGAGTTGTGCGGCCAGTACCACTCGATGATGAACTTCGAGGTCCGCGCGCTCCCGGAGAACCTGTACACCCAGTACAACCAGCTGCGGAACACGATGAACCCCGCCACCGGACGCGGCTACTCGGTGTACGAGGCTTTCACCGAGATGAACTGCGGTGAGCTTTGCGTGCCGTATGCGGTGACCACTCATCCGTTCAATACCGACCGCCAAGCCGTGTCCAACGCTTCCGGGGGCAACTGATGAAAATCGAATACAAGATGTTCATCGGGTTGGCCATCTTCTTCTTCCTAACAGCTACTCTTTACGGTTTTTGGGCCGGACCTGAAGAACCGGTCGGCACGGTCGCCCTGGGTTTGACCGGCGGTCTGGCGTTGGTTGTCGGGTCATTCCTGTGGTTCTCCGGCCGTCGGCTCGAAGCCGAACGGCCCGAGGACAATGTGTCCGCAGAGGTGTCCGACGGTGCCGGTGAGCTGGGATTCTTTTCTCCGGGTTCTTACTGGCCGATCTGCATGGCCGCTTCGGCTGCTGTTTTCGCCATCGCCACCGCCTTCCTGATGGTCTGGCTGATGATCTTGACCGTTGGTTTCCTGATGCTGTCCATTTGCGGCCTGCTGTTCGAGTACCAGCGCTCGTACGCTCACTGATCTGAACTCGCAAAAGGTCCCGACCAGCTGCACGCTGGTCGGGACCTTTTTGCTGTCACCCAGGCAAGCTGAACCCGCAGCAGTCGCCACCTCGCATCACCGTCTGGTCAGCGGATCGCCGTGTGTTCGGTTCACAGCTCCGGCATCGGGGAGAAGCCGGATATCAGCCCGACCACCATCCATACCTTTGGTAGCTACATTGGATCCGGAGAGGATGGCGCCGGCCAAGGGGTTTTTGGAAACCTGGTTAATGCCTGGCCGCATGTTCACCGGTCCGCCTGGCTACCACGAGCAGTGGTTGCAGTGAGAGCACTGTCGGACTACGACTCGTTGTTCGACACCCCGATGTCCGGAGCTGATGCTCCGGTGGATCTGCCGGTGGCCGGATGAGCACCGACATCACCCTCACAGGCAAGGATGTGATCGGTGAGCCGGGAGCTGAACACCCAGCTGATAGCGCAGACGTTCCAGGCACGGGACGATCAGGCCCCACAATCGGGCGGGGGCGCCCTCCCACCGGGCAACGACCACAAGTAACCTACAACCGAACCCGAGGGGGTCAATTCTCGATCAGCAGGGGATGGGTCAGGGTGGTGACCGTGAGAGTCCCGGTCCGCCTCGTGCAAGACACAGTCTCTCAGCCTCCGACGGCGGCAACGCCGGCCGCACCGCCCGGCGATGTACACCCTTCCCTTCGGCGATCAGTGATACCTGTTGCAACATCAGTTGCTTTTCCAAGTCCACCCCGGACGGTCCGGCACACCGGAGTCTTT
>JBBSUU010000359.1:0-3928 GCA_038234115.1 Mycobacteriales bacterium | reverse complement strand
GATGATCGTGGTGATCGCCCTGAGCGCTTGCGCCGCCTGGGATCCGGTCGCCGCGAGTTTGATCGTTTCACCGCCCCGCAGCGCCATGGCCACGACGGCCAGCACATTACGGACTGCTGCCAGCTCGCCCCCCTCACGCCCGAGCGCGATCTTCGCATCCCATCGCGCTGCTTCGACATTGAGCTGCGCGGCCGGGCGCGCGTGCAGGCCCAGTGGATTCACCAGCACGACCTGGGCCGTCATCGCCGGGGCGTTATCGGCGGCGGGGGGTCCATCGGCGGGGGGGCCCTCGGCGGCGGGGCCCTCGGCGGCGGGTGCGGTTTCGCTGCGCCCGGCAGCGGCGGCGGCGGCGGCCACCGCAGCCCGGTCATCGCCGGCCTGGGCCGACACGGCGGCTGCCAGCGCCCCCTCCACCAACGGGGCATCAACCACGATGATCTTTGCAGCGTCGTCCGGAGCCAAAAACTCGAGGGCGGTTTCGGTGGTCAGCAAAGCGCTGCCCAGGTCGTAGAGCACCACCACCCCGGCGCCGGATTCCGCTCGGCCAAGGGCAGCACTGATTTTGTCGAAATCTGTTCCCAGCGAACCGTCCTCGCCGCCCCCCGCCGCTTCGATGGCGACATCAGGGGCCATCTGGCCGGCCAGCTCCGCGACCCCGTTGGCCAGGCCAGCACTGTGCGACACGATCACCAATCCGACTCTCATCGGCGGTTCAGCTTTCGACGGCGGCGGCAGCGGTACCGGCGGCACCGACGGCCAGGCTTTGGAGCAGATAGGTGACGCTGGTGGCGCCCGGGTCGGCGTGGCCCATGGATCGTTCACCCAAATAGCTGGCCCGTCCCTTGCGGGCACGCAGCGGGATCGCACTGGCGGCGCCGGATTCGGCGCCGTTGGCCGCTGCCGTCAACACGTCGGCGATACTTCCGCCGGCGTCTGCGGCGGAGCGCGCCGCTTCGGCCGCCGGAATCAATGCGTCCACCATCGTTTTGTCGCCAATCTCGGCTTTGCCGCGAGCAACCACCCCGTCGACCGCCGCCTTCAAAGCCACCACCACCTGATCAGCGTCCAGGGTTTGCGCGTCACCGCACGAAGTGGCCGCGCGCAGGAAGGCCGTACCGAAGAGCGGGCCCGATGCCCCACCAACTGTCGAAATCAGTGTCGTAGCGACGAGTTTCAACACGGCGCCGGGCGTTGGCGTACTGGTGGTGTCCAATTTCGCCACCACCGCAGTGAATCCCTTGGCCAAGTTCTCGCCATGATCCCCGTCACCGATCTCCCGATCCAGGTGGCTCAACTCGGCCTTGTGCTCGATCACCACTTGGGCCACCGCCCGGATAGCGGCGACCACGCTGTCAGCGGTACAGGTCATCGGCGTTCACACGCCCCAACGCAGCGCTGCGGTATGCACCGGCGCATCCCAGAGTTGGGTGAACTCGTCGTCCAGTTTGAGCAGCGTGATCGAACAGCCCTGCATCTCAAGGGAGGTGATGTAGTTGCCGACCAACGAGCGGCTTACTTCAATTCCCCTCTCGGCCAGGTACTTTCGAGCCGAGTTGTATGCCAGATAGAGCTCCACCAGTGGGGTGCCACCCATTCCATTGACGAAGAGCAACGTCTTATCACCGGACTGGAACGGCAGATCCTCCACTATCGAATCCAACAGCGTGGCTACGATTTCGTCGGCGCTGGTGAGCTTCATTCGTTCCCGGCCGGGTTCGCCATGAATACCCACGCCCATTTCCATCTCGTCGTCTGCCAAGGTGAACGATGGCTCGCCGGAGTGCGGCACGGTGCACGGAGTCAGCGCCATTCCCATCGAGCGGACCTGGTCATTGACGCGGGTGGCGATCGCAGCGACGGAATCCAAATCATCCCCCCGGGCGGCCGCAGCGCCGGCGATCTTTTCCAGCAGTACAGTCCCTCCGACCCCGCGCCGCCCGGCGGTCCAGGTGGAATCCTTGACGGCCACGTCGTCGTCAACCACCACGGTGGCGACCGAGATACCCTCAGCCTCGGCAAGTTCGGCCGCCGTCTCGAAGTTCAGCACGTCGCCGGTGTAGTTCTTCACAATCAGCAGCACCCCCGCGCCACCATCGACAGCCTGGGCAGCAGCAATCACCTGATCCGGCGTCGGCGAGGTGAATATTGCGCCGGGGCAAGCCGCAGCGAGCATTCCGGCACCGACAAAACCGCCGTGCAACGGTTCATGGCCGGAACCACCGCCCGAGACCAGAGCAACCTGTCCCGAAATCGGCGCGTCGGCTCTGGCGATGAACATCGGGTCGTAGGACACCTTCAACAGATCGGCATGGGCAGCGGCCAGACCGGCCAGCGCCTCCTGCACCACAGTCGTCGGGTCGTTGATGATCTTCTTCAAGGCCGTTCCTCCTCGGAACTTCAGATATCGGTGGGGGCACCGGTGGTAGCTCGATACTGCACCCTTTGATGACTTACAGCCAGGGCTGGGTATTTGCCTACCGGCTTGGAGGTCCCTCACCCACCAGCCGGATCGCAAGAAGTCTGCAATGGGTCTCAATGACAGCAGTATCAGTGAATTCCGACTGCACAGGGGCGAATTTGTTTCAGTGGTGGCACTCACCAGAGCCTCTTGAGTTCTTTAGGCTGGTTCCATGTGTCGAAACATCACCGCCCTCCGAGGCCTGGAACCTGAAGCAACCGACGTCGAGATAGTCGCCGCTGCCCTGCAGTACGTCCGCAAGGTTGCCGCTCTGAGCTCCATCTCGCCGGCAAATCGAGAGGCCGTGGATCACGCGGTGGCCGAGATTGCCGCCACCACCACCCGGTTACTCGACGAACTCCCGGCGCGTCGCCAGCCACCGAAGACCGAACCGCCGCTGCGCCGGATCGCGGCTCGCGAGCTGGAACTCGAGCACCGCAATGACAACCAGCACGATCACGACGAAATGCACAGTCACGGCGATCATGTGCATTCGCACTGAGGCTCGGTCGGCAACATGACACCTCTTTCGCCGGTGGAACGGCTGGTGTCCTACCCGCTCGGCACCAGGGTGGTGGTGCGGTATCGAATTCCAGGGGGATTCACCGACGCGCTCGGCTACCTGAATGCCCGCACCAACGTGGAGTGCACCGTGGTGACCAAACGCGGACCGATCGAAGTTCCATTGACCGAGGTGGTAGCGGCAAAAAGGGTACCGCCGCCGCCGAGCCCGCGAGAGCGTCCATCCTCAATTCGTTAGATCTGAATGCTGGTTTGACGGGGTCGGGCAGGGCAGCATGGGACCTGGCGCGTCTGCGTCACCGGTCTTCTATTGGCCGATCGTGCTCCGGAGGAATGGTGACAGCGCCAGATGACCGACCCCGACAAAGCCCTGGTGCTGGTGATCGACGACGACAATACGGTTCGCGAGGTCGTCCGCAAGTACCTCACCCGGGACGGACTTCGGGTGATCGAACGCGGTGACGGTATTTCTGGCCTCGCCGCGGTTCGCGAATTCAACCCTGATCTGGTGGTGCTGGATCTGATGTTGCCCGGGATGGACGGGCTGGCCGTCTGCGAGGAGATCCGCCGCGGCGACACCGCGCACACGGTTCCGGTCATCATGCTGACCGCACTGGGTCAAGAGTCCGATCGCGTTGTCGGACTCGAGCACGGTGCCGACGATTACGTCGTCAAACCCTTCAGCCCACGCGAACTGAGCCTGCGGGTGGCCGGGGTTCTTCGGCGGATGCGACCGGTCCCCTCCGCCGTTCCCGCCGCGGGGGCACCGAAGATCCTGATCGACAGCGACCTCCGGGTTGATGTGACTGCCCGGTCGGCCACCCGCGGCGGCGAACCGCTGGCATTGACCACTCGAGAATTCGATCTGTTGGCGTTTTTCATGGACCATCCCGGCAAGGTCTACAGCCGCGCCGAATTGATGGAAACAGTCTGGGGCTGGAGTTTCGG
>JBBSUU010000358.1:0-3931 GCA_038234115.1 Mycobacteriales bacterium | reverse complement strand
TTCCGCACATGGGTTGGAACACGGTCGAACCGGGCGTCGGCTCAGCCCTTTTCGCCGATCTGGATCCGGCGACGAGGTTCTACTTTGTGCACTCCTACGGGGTGCGTCAGTGGGAGCTGGAGGTCAGCGCCCCATTCCCCGAACCAGCCGTTACCTGGGCCGAACATGGCGGTGACCGCTTCGTTGCAGCAGTAGAAAACGGTCCGCTGTCGGCGACTCAGTTTCATCCGGAGAAGTCCGGGGATGCCGGTGCCGAACTACTTTCGCGGTGGCTCGACTTGTTGTAAAGTCGAACGAATGTTCGATAAATCCGTACGTCTGGGACCCTCGCGAGAAGGTATCTCTCGTGAGGTAACCATCGATGACCTGCGGCGTCGATTGGCCGATACCGCGCCTGTCGGTTGGACAAGTCAATCTGCTCCGGTTTCGCCGGACGCGGTGGGAATTCTGCCGGTGTTGGAACCGCTGCGTGCGCTCCTACCCGGTGGTGGATTGCCCAAGGGTGGTGTGGTCAGCCTGGTATCCGATGAAAACAACGCCGGCGTCACCAGCCTGCTGTTCACGCTATTGGCCGGTCCCAGCAAACCGTGGGCGGCATTGGTTGGTATGCCCGATCTCGGGTTCCAGGCAGCAGCTGAACTGGGAGTGGATCTGGCCAGGGTGGTGCTGATTCCCAACCCCGGAGTCGATATCCTGCAAATACTTTCGGTGTTGGCCGACGGTGTCGACCTGATCGCCGTTGCCGCGCATCATGGCCCACTGGCGGCGCCGGCCCGACTACGCGTACTCAATGCCCGGCTACGACAACGGGGAACCGTTTTGGTGTCAATGGGGCCCTGGGAAGGTGCTGACCTGTCGTTGTCGGTGGCTGTCGAATCTTGGAGTGGGATGGGGCAGGGGCACGGTCGGCTACGAGATCGCGAACTGGTGGTCCGGCTGCGTGGACGACGGGCGCAAGGTCAATTCCGCGAGGCGCGCATTTTGTTGCATGGCGAAGGCATCGGGCCGGCCGGCCGGGTCTTGGTGACCTCGGCGCCGATGGTGTGTCCGACAGAATTGACCATTGTGGCGGCCAACGCCGGTTAGCCGGTCTTGTCCAGATCGGATTTACGCACCGCGATGGCTTCAACCTCGACCAACTGATCCGGATACCCCAGTGTTGCGACGCCGAGCAAAGTGCTGGGAGCGTCGTGAGAACCGAATCTGCCACTGACCACATTCCAGGCCGCCACCAAATCACCACGGTCTGTCGAGACAACATAAACTGTGGTCTTCACTACGTCGTTCAGTTCGGCGCCCGCGGCACGCCGTGCGGTCAGCAGGTTGTCCATGACAACAGCGGCCTGGCCGGAGATATCTCCGACTGCCACCGTTTCGCCCTGGCTGTTCAGCGGGCAGGCGCCGGCGGTGAACACCAGATTTCCAGCAACTGCAGCGTAGGCGTAAGGCGCCTGGTCGGTGAGTCGGTCCGATCTGATCAATTCAACGCTGGATCCAGTCATTCCTGCAGTGTGGCAGCAGGGTTCTTTTACCGGTGTGCATTTCGTCCAGCGGAACATGTGATGTGGGTGGCGTGATCCGCATTCGGAATCTGCACTCTCCGTGATCCCCGTCGGGGCATCGTGTGGCAGTAGTCGTCGGCAGTTGCTCGGTCAGATGCTTCCGCGGAAACGTTTTGTGGCCAGTAGACGCTGGGTCAGATGCTTCCGCGGAAACGTTTTGTGGCCAGTAGACGCTGGGTCAGATGCTTCCGCGGAAACGTCCGATCGGACTCGCTGTGGTCCGACCGAGGTCGCCCTATTTCGAACGGAGCACGTGCATGTTCCAAATGTTTTGATCGGCAAAACACTGCCTCATTCCTGGATGAATATGCACCTGAGTCATCGGTCACTGTTCGTTAAATAGCGACAAATGCGACAGAAACCAATTGTCGGACCCACCCGCTAATATCGAACCCATGTTCGACTATGAGGGGTGACGGTATGAGAGATGAGAGTCTTTCCGCAGTTAAGGGTGATGTGGAGAGGGAGCGTGCGAGCGTGCTGTCAGCGCAAATTCCGCTTCACCAGTTGGAGGCGAAGATCTGTTCCAGTGCCGGCCGGATAGCCGTCGCCACTTCTGCGCTGCTCGGCCTGCTGCTGGAGTTTGACCGCCGCAATGGGTGGGCTCAGTACGGCCTCAAATCCTGCGCGCACTGGCTTGCCTGGGCGTGCAGCATGTCGCCTGCGGCAGCCAGAGAACATGTGCGAATTGCTCGAAAATTAGATGCCCTGCCTTTGGTTCGCGCCGAGTTTGCCCAGGGTGTTCTCTCCTATTCCAAGGTCCGTGCCATGACCAGGGTTTCGGATCGGATCGACGAACAGACGTTGCTGAACCTGGCCATCATCCAAACTGCATCTCAGCTCGAACGTACGGTTCGTGGGTTCCGCAAGGCAGACGGTGAGGGCCGGAGCCAGCAACGTTCGCGTCGGGCCAGGGTGTACTGGGATGACGATGGGATGTTGGTGTTTTCCGCTCGGCTGCCGGCTGATGAGGGTGCATTGGTGATGGCAGCCATTGAGACTTTCAACCAAGAACCGGTCACCGGATCTGCGGCACGTGACCTTCAGGCCGCCGACGCAGATCGAATGGATATCGATTTTCAACGGATGAGTGTGGCCGATTCGGTAGTGGCAATCTGCGCTTCGGCGCTGCAGTCCGGGGGCGGGGACAGCTCTGGTGATGACCGAAATCTGGTGGTGATCCACGTTGATTCAGCCACCCTGTCAACACAAGCCGAGATGGCCGCCGAAGCTCAGGAGGTAATACCGAATCTGACCACGACAGTTGATCAGGCGATTTGTCAGCTGGCTGATGGTCCCGGACTGGATACTGCAGCAACACAACGGATCTCCTGCGACGCTGGTGTGCTGGCAATGATCAAAGGTACCGGTAAGGGCGTGCTTGACGTCGGCCGGCGCACTCGAAAGATTTCACCTCCGTTGCGAAGAGCTTTGCGCCTGCGTGACGGTGGTTGTCGATTCCCGGGATGCCACCGACGGAGTCATTTGGAAGCTCATCACATCATGCATTGGTCCCGTGGCGGTGCCACTGACCGGGACAACCTTTTGCTGCTGTGCAGGTTTCATCACATGGCCGTCCACGAAGGCGGATTTCAGATAGAAGCGGTTCCCCAAAAGGGCGGTGAATTGTCCGTGACCTTCCGTCGGCCGGACGGTGCGGTGGTGCCGAACGTGCGGCCTTTATCCCCTGAAGGTGCACCTGCGCTATCGGCCGTTGCGATCAATCCTGATGACATTCGCTCGAAGTGGCTTGGGGAACGATTTGTATTGGCCGACAATGTTGCTGTCCTGATCGATTCACCGAATGAGTCGAGGATCAGTCTGGATGTGAGTGCGTGATGGAGAAAGAAACGGCTCGCACCCGAACAATGGTGATGTGGTGCCCCGATTGGCCGGTGGTCACCGCCATGAAGCAGGCAGGAATGCGGGGAAGTGTTGCTGCTGCTGTCTTTTCCGCCAATCGGGTTACCGCATGTTCGGCCGCGGCCAGAGCCGAGGGCGTGACGATTGGACAGCGCAGAAGAGAGGCGCAATCCCGTTGTTCGAATCTGCAGATATTGCATGCCGATGCTGAACGGGACGCGCGTGAGTTCGAATCTGTTGCAGTGCTGGTGGAGTCGTTGGCGCCGGGGTTGGAGATCCTGCGGCCGGGGATGATTGCCTGCCCGGCGCGTGGGCCGGCCAGATACTTCGGCAGCGAGCAGGGGGCTGCTGAAAGTCTCACCGATGCGGTCGAATCATTGGATGTCGAATGTCGAATCGGAGTCGCCGACTCACTGTCGGTTGCAGTTCTGGCGGCGAGACACTCAACCATCGTCAAGGTCGGCGAAACGGCGAAGTTCTGCGCTGACCTACCTATACGGGAGCTT
>JBBSUU010000357.1:0-3942 GCA_038234115.1 Mycobacteriales bacterium | reverse complement strand
TCGGTCGGTCGAAGTGACTGATGCTCTGGACCCAATGGCGGGAGCGCGGCGGGTGGCCGCGGCAGGGGAGTATCCGGATTCGCCTCGCCGGCGCCAGGAGCAGCTTCGATCCGGCGGGCAGCAACTTGACCACCGCGTGCCAGAGCGGCCCGCGCGGCGATCTCTGCGGTGCCTTCCCAAGCGAGGAACGCTTCACAGGAAAAGCAAAACTGAGAATCGGGCGAGTTCTTCTCACCACATTGATGACAGATCACCTCGGCCATAAGGAAATGATGACCCACGACCCGGCGGTAATACAGTGCCCGGAGCCCGGATCGCCCGAAGTCTTCTTCGGCACCGGCCTTCGGGCCCGCATTTGCCGATGAAGGTGCCATCGAGCCTGCCCGATCGGGCGGCCGGCCGCCGGTAGGTGGATGCGCTGCCGCCACCTGCGGTGAGCCTTGGATACCGGTAGCTAACAACTTGGTCGAACAGCGCGGAACGTGCCGGTGTGAGAGTTAGCATCGTGCCATCGACTGGACAGGCGAACGTTTCGAACCAGGGGCGGGTGATGCCCAACTTTGGTACGAGCACGCCCACAGATATGTGCTGGCTGCCGGGTTCAGCAGCGGGCTCAGCGTGCTGGACCTGGGCTGCGGGCAGGGTTATGGCAGCGCGCTCCTGGCGCGGAACGCCGCGTCGGTGGTCGGAATCGACATCGACCCCGGGGTCATTGCCACCGCGCAACGCGACTATGGCAGAAACGGTCTTCGCTTTGCAGTCGGCGATGCCGGCGCCATTCAACTTCCTGACAACAGTGTCGACGTGATCGTCTGTTTCGAAGTTCTGGAGCACCTGAGAGATCCCGGCCAGGCGTTGGACGAGATCGTTCGACTGTTGCGATCCGGCGGCCTGTTGTTGCTCTCAACTCCGGATGCGGCGACTTCCGCCGCCGACAACCCTTTTCATGTCCACGAACTCACTGCCGCCGAGTTGGTCCGAAAGATCGAAAAACGCTTTGCCCACCATCGACTGTATTCGCAGCGGGTGAGCGCGACCTCGGTCATCGCGCCGCAGTATCAGGCGGCCGGTTCGCCGACGCGGATGCAGGCCCAGGTGCACCGTCTGGATTGGACCATCGCGGACCTCCGAACGACTCCACCCGGCCCGGCGGTGGCAGCTGAACCTTCCAGATCCGTTGGTATGTCGGGTTTCTGGTTGATCATCTGCAGCCAGACGGAACTGCCCGACAATATTCCTGAAGTTTCGACGTTCTTGGTGGATCCGACCGACGAGCTGCTGATCGACCTGCGTGGCCAACTGGAACGTGCTCAGCAACAACTCGACGTCTACGAAGTCGAGCTGAAATCCAGAAGCCAAGCCCTGGCCGATGCCGACGCGGATGTGGAACGAGCCAGGCACCAGCTTGCGGTCTACGAATCAGAATTGGACCTCAAGAACGGGCAACTGCGCGGCCTGCTGGATCAACTGGCCACCGCCGAGGCCGATAGTGCCGAACTCGAAACTGCCCGCCGGGCCGCAGCGGAGTTGAAGCAGGCCAAGGACCGGGTGGCACGACTGCTGGTGCAAGCCACTTCGCGGGCCCGCACCCTGCGGGTGGTTCAAGATGCGGCGGATGCGGCGAAGTTGGAGCTGTTAGCAGAACGAACTTCGCTGGCCGGGCAGATTCTGGGAAATTATCGACATCTGATCGACTTCTGGTTGCCCGCGTCGTCGCGGCGAAGAACTATCTACATGGGCCTGCACCGGCTGGCTCGCGCGCTTACCGCGCGCCGCACACAGCCGTCGACAGCAACCGGGGGGATGCGGGCCAGGGTGCTCTCGCCCTTCAGTATCGAGCTGACAATTGATCCGCAGCCGCAGGTCTCCATCATCATCCCGGTCTACGGCAACCTCGATCTGACGCTTCAGTGCCTGTCCGCCATTGCCCAGGCGCCGACCGCTATCGGCTACGAGGTGATAGTCGTTGATGATGCCTCCCCGGATGGGTCGGCCGATGTGCTGGCAAAGGTGGCCGGTATCTCACTGATAAAGAACACGGTGAACAGCGGCTACCTGCAGAGCACCAATATCGGTGCCGCTCGCAGTCGCGCGGAATTTGTCGTCCTCCTGAACAACGACACGGAAGTCACCGCGGGCTGGCTCGATGCCCTGGTCCGGGCGGCCCAGGATCCATCGGTCGGCGCGGTGGGCGCGTCTCTGCGATTCGACAATGGGACACTTCAGGAGGCCGGTGGGATCGTCTTCTCCGACGGCAGCGCCTGGAATTTCGGCCGTCATCACCCACCGGATGACTCCCGTTTCCAAAATCTCCGTGAGGTTGATTATTGTTCCGCTGCATGCCTTTTAGTGCGACGTAGCGCCTGGGAGGCGCTCGACGGATTCGATCCACTGTATGCGCCGGCCTACTACGAAGACACCGACCTGTGCTTCCGGTTACGGGAGATCTCGCTGTCGGTCATCTACCAGCCGGATGCGGTGGTGATCCACCACGAGGGCGGCACTCACGGGACCGATGAAACCGAAGTCGGCCGGCAGTTGAGGGCGAGTAACAACATCAAGTTTATTGCTCGCTGGCAGAATGCGCTCACCAGACAACAGCCACCCGGCGCCGTATTCCGAGCCCGGCGACGCGGGTTGGACCGGACGGTTCTGGTGATCGATCACCGGCTGCCCACGCCGGATCGGGACTCCGGGTCGGTTCGCATGCTGGCCTGGCTCACGCTATTGCAGGCCGGGGGGCGTCATGTGGTCTTTATCCCACAGAACGCCATGCTCTATCCGCAGTACCTGCAACCACTTCGGGAGTGCAACGTCGAAGTGCTGCTGCCGAATTCCGACATCAAAGCGCTGCTCGCAGAGCTGGCCCCGGAAACCGATCTGGTGGTGCTGTCGCGTCCGGATGTGGCCGCTGACTACCTGCCCCGCATCCGGCTGGCCATGCCCCATGCCATCGTCGCCTACGACATGGTCGATTTCCATGGCTTGCGCGAACGCCGACGCCATCAACTCGGAGCCCAGGAGCACCGTTCGCTAGTTCGCCATACACCGCTGATGTCGGAGATCGAAAACGATATGTTGGCCAGCGCCGACGTGGTGGTGGCCATCTCCGAACCGGAGGCGGCGCTGGTGCGTAGCCGGCTGCGAACGACGCCGGTCGTCATCGTCCCGAATATTCACTCTGAACTTCCTATTGGACGAAACTTTAGCGAGCGCAGCGGTTTCGCCTTCGTCGGGGGATTTGATCACCCACCGAACCGGGATGCTGTTCATCATTTGGTGCAACAGATCTGGCCATTGATCCGCAAAGAATTGCCGCAGGCTGAATTACACCTCGTCGGTTCGCAAATGCCCGCGGACATCGCTGAGTTGGGTGGCGCCGGCGTCGTCGTGCACGGCTGGCTTCCCGACCTGACACCGGTCCTCGCGGATAGCCGAGTATTCCTGGCGCCCCTGCGATACGGAGCTGGGCTGAAGGGAAAAGTAGGTCAAGCGATGGGACTCGGTATTCCCGTGGTAACCACCTCGATCGGCGTCGAAGGTATGGCGGATGCACCCGTGGCAGTGGCCGATGATGCTCTCGAGTTTGCCCGGTTGGCGGTGTTGCTACATTCGGACAGCGAGATCTGGCGACGACAGACCGACGCAGCGTCTTTGTATATTTCCGACCAATTCAGCCCCACGGCAGTGGCGCCGCTGGTCACCGAATTCTTGGCCGTCGCAGATAAAGCACTTCTTGAGAAGTCACGTAGGGCAATTCGAAAGTCAGGCAAATGAGCAACGCCGGTTACTCCCTGGGCATTGACATCGGTACCACCTTCACCGCGGTGGCCATCTGTCGGTCGGCCAGAGCCGAGATCGCCCCGCTCGGTGTGCGCGGCTGGAGTGTTCCGTCGGCGGTGTTCATCGGTGCGGACAACGCCATCCTGGTCGGCGACTCGG
>JBBSUU010000356.1:0-3948 GCA_038234115.1 Mycobacteriales bacterium | reverse complement strand
CGGTGGCTGCGGTAGATGTCGTCGATGGTTTGCGGCGTTTGAGTGGCCCGCTGCGGCCGTGCCGCTGTCGGGTTGAGAGTCGCCAGGGTGCTCAGGGTGGCCTCTACATCAGCAGTCGAGCCGGTGACATCAGGGGTCGAGCCGGCGACAACCTCTGCACTGTCGGTAGCCGAAAGCCACCCTGCCGAAATCTCGCCCGGATTGGTCTCATCCATTCGGTCCTGCTCCTCTGCTGAAGTCAAACCCACCCTGATCCTGCCAGCACCGTGGCCGTTGCGGGCAGGTTGCATCAACTTGAATCCGAGCACCCCGGTCGGCTGCGTTTCCGATCGGCCCGGGGTGCGGGATAATGGTCACGATTGAAGGCAGCGTCGCCTGGAGTTCGATTCCCGGGAAGCCGGGGAAACGCAGTAGCTAAGTTCGCAACCCCGAGAGGACCATCGAAATGCCCATTGCAACTCCCGAAACCTACGCCGCAATGCTTCAGCGTGCCAAGGACGGCGGATTCGCCTACCCGGCCATCAACATCACCTCCTCGGAGACCATCAACGCGGCCATCAAGGGTTTCGCCGATGCCGGCAGTGACGGCATCATCCAGGTCTCCACCGGAGGCGCCGAGTTCGCGTCCGGGATGTCGGTCAAAGACATGGTGGTAGGTGCGGTGGCGCTGGCCGAGTTCACCCACGTGGTGGCAGCCGAGTACGACATCACCGTTGCGCTACACACCGACCACTGCCCGAAGGACAAGCTCGACTCGTATGTGAAGCCACTGATCGCTCTTTCGCAGGCCCGGGTCGACGCCGGTAAGAACCCGCTGTTCCAGTCTCATATGTGGGACGGGTCGGCGGTGCCGATGGCGGAGAACCTGGAAATCGCCAAGGACCTGCTGCCGCTCTGTGAAGCCGCGAACATCATCCTCGAGATCGAGGTGGGCGTCGTCGGAGGTGAAGAGGACGGCGTCGTCGCAGAAATCAATGACAAGCTCTACACCACCCCCGCGGACATGATCGCTACCGTCAAGGCTCTCGGTGTCCCGAAGAACAACAACTACATCGTGGCCGCGACCTTCGGAAACGTCCATGGCGTCTACAAGCCGGGTGGCGTCAAGTTGCGCCCTGCGGTGCTGAAGGAAGTCCAGGATGCCGTTGCCACCGAGCTGGGAATGGAAGCCGGAGCCAAGCCGTTCGGCCTGGTGTTCCACGGTGGCTCCGGTTCTTCGGCCGAGGAGATTGCCGAGGCAGTGTCCTATGGCGTCATCAAGATGAACATCGACACCGACACCCAGTACGCCTTCACCCGCCCGTTGGTCGGCCATTTCTTCACCAACTATGACGGCGTTCTGAAGATCGACGGCGAAGTTGGTAACAAAAAGGCCTACGATCCGCGTTCCTACCTGAAGTTGGGTGAGGCCGGGATGGCCGCCCGTATCGGTGAGGCCTGCCAGCAGCTCGGCTCGGCCGGTACTTCGCCGGGTGCTGCCAAGTAGCCTGGTAATGCCGAAAAGGGCCTGGACCGCGGATTGCGGCTGTGATCCGCGGTTCAGACCCTGAGCGTTTTCCCGGCGGCGGCGGCGGCCAGTTCAGTGCGATTGCGCAAACCGAGTTTCGCCAAGATATTTCGCACATGGCTCTCCACCGTCCGCTCCGAGAGGAAAAGAGACGACGCAACCTCACGGTTGGATCTGCCCGCCGAAACCAGCGCCATGACCTCGCGCTCCCGGGCGCTCAACACCTCCGAGCCGACAGTCCGCCGGCCCTGTAGCTCCAGTGCCAGCCGCAGCGGACCCGGCATATCCAGCCGGCGAAACGCCGCCACCGCCCGCTGAACCTGGTCAGCAGCGGCGGCCGCATTCGGACGCGCGCTTGCCAACGAAGCCCGTGCCCACCCGAGGCGGGCCAGCGCCGTGGAGGGGGCAGCGCCGATCCGCAGGTCCATCGCGATCGCCGTTGCAAAATGGCTCAGCGCGAGATCGGGTTCGCCGGCGGTCAACGCCAGATCACCCAGCAGTCGAGCGTTGGACCCGTGGCTGAAGACCGCGCCGGATCCGTCCCCGTCGTAGTACGGCGCTATCGGCAGCAGCGTTTGATAACAGAGTGCGGCACACTCGCCATCCCCGAGAAGGTTGGCCACCATTGCGATCTGGCTTACGGTGGGGGCCCAGCGAAATCCGGTCGGGAGTTGCGCGGGAAGGTTCCGGAATTGCTCGAATGTCGATCGGGCATCGTCGAATTGCCCGCGCAGCGCCTGAATCATCGGAATATTGATCCATACCAACGGCATATCAGGTGCTGACGACCAGATTTCGTCGACAGCGGCGGGGAGATCCGCCGCGGTCCCGCGAATCAACGCCAGTTGAATGCTGAAGACGTAATACATGCCGATCGCGGATGCATCACCCATCCGTTGCGCCAAATACCAAGCAGCTTCCGATTTTTCGGCGGCAGGACCGAACTCTCCCAACAGCGCATGCCGGGTTGCCTGCAGGCGTAGGTGGTGCCAGCGAGCCACTTCCGAGCGATATCTGCCAACCAGTTCATGGATATTCTGCAGTTGTCCTGTGAGACCTGGCATGTCGCCAAGTTGGAATGCGGCGTCGACCAGCCAAAGATGTCCCCATAGGGCCGAAATTCCCCCACCGGAGTCAGGTGCCAGGCTCAGCGCCCGCCGGGCCAGGGCTGTTCGCTCTACCACTCGCTGCGGCACACACAGTGCTAGATGCCGGGCGGCAAGAGCTTCCAGAATGGCCTGATCCTCGCCGGCCGACTCGGCCATGGCGAGGGACTGCGCCGAAAGTAGTTCAGCCGATTCGACGGCACCGCGTTGTGCCTGATCCGCTGCCAGTAGCGCCAATATCCGGGCGCGATCCACCGACGGCCCCGTCGACAGCTTCTTAAGGGTTCGATGACACATTTGCCGGATGGGATCGGCCAGTTCGCCGGTGTCCACTCCCGGTAGCACCGATAGCGCCGTTGCCATCAGGTCGGCCCGATCGGCGGCTTCGGCCAAGTCTACGGCCCTCGTGATATATTTCAACGACTTGGCGAGAAGTCCAGCTGCGAGGAAGATCTCACCGCTTCGAATCAGCAGTTCCGGTTCAACTTGCTGCGTATTTTCGGCGCACTCCATTGCCCACACCGTGAAGTCACATGCTTCGTCAAAGGCATAGGACCTCATCGCCTCCTCAGCAGCCCGGCGTGCCCACAGCAAGGCCCGCGACCATCCCTCGGCGGTGCCGGTGCGCATCCATAGTTCGGCAATTCGGCCGGCCTGCGGCGCCGGCTGCGTAGCCAGATGCTGGGCTGCCCGCAACACAAGCGCGGGACGAGAAGCCAGCGGTAGTTGGTGCAGGCAGGCGTCCCTGAGCAGTGCGTGTTTGAAGGAAAAGCCCTCCGCAGCATTGTATTTCACGATTCCCGCAGCAATGAAACGATCCAGGGCGCGGAGAATGTGCTCGGTAGTGCTCCCGATCGCCGCGGCAATGCCATCCGGATTGATGCGCTCGCCCAGGATACTCAGGAATCCGAGTAATTCTTGATCCCCGACATCGACCTGACCGAGAATAGCTGCGAGTACGGCCCTCAGATCCGAGCGCCCGGCAAGAGTCCGGTCCAAGTGACCGATGGTCAACGGTGCTTCTTTGCCGATGACGGATTCGATCACCATCCGGATCAGAAGTGGGCTGCCGCCGGTGCGCCGATGAATCGATTCGGCGGCCGGGACCCAGGGCGCCGTGCTCGAAACCTGCTCCAACCAGTGAACTATGTCGGCGGTTGTCAATGGTTTCAGATCGATGGTGGTGGCGGCTTCGCTGCGCATCAGCTCCGGCATCATCTGCGCGGCAACACTTCCGGGCTGCGCACGCATCGTGGCCATGACGATGATCCGACGGCCGCGCAGCTCGTTGACGAAGTGCCGCAGCAGCAGCATCGACGTCCGGTCGGCCCATTG
>JBBSUU010000355.1:0-3955 GCA_038234115.1 Mycobacteriales bacterium | reverse complement strand
TTCCGGCATCGATGTCACCTTTGACGTCGCCAGCCCGGCAATCCCGCTGAACAACCCGGTGGCGGCCACCACAAACACGCAGTAGGTCGCGAGAGTGGAGAAACGTGGGAGTGCGGCGGCCAGCAGCGGCGGTTTGGTGATCAGGAAGATGATGACGGCTGCCAGCCCGCCGGCCCACGCGCTGGACGACACCACGTGCAGTTCCATCGACATCATCACGAAGTCGTGCCAGTACCAGTCGGAGGCGTGCCCGGTCAGCGGCAATGGGAGCAACGCAAAAACGGCTACCCCCACCCGCAACTCGGAGGGCACCTTCTCGCCGTGCCGGACCGACTTGGTACACAGCCACACCGAGATCAACCCGAATGCCGCGCTGATCAGCAGTCCCTTGCCGGCCGGCACATTCGCCACATATTGGCCGATCAGATGTGGTGAGGTCACCACGTACTGGAAGAACGACACCGGCGCTGACACCAGATCCCAGAACCCCGAGCTGCGTTTTGGGAAGTTGATGGCGTAGACCTCGGCCGAGAGCAACACGACCGAAATCAGCGCGGCCACGGTCCAGAGCCACGAGGCCCAAACGGCGAATCGCCGTGCCCGGATCATCACCGGCTCGGTACGATCCGGTCGGTCGTAGCCGACAAACTTGGACAGCAGGGCCAGCCCTATCGCAGCCACCACCCCGACATCGAGCAACACCCGAACCGTCGGGATGCCAAAACGTACCGTCAGGGATTCAACCGGTAACCCGACAATGGGCGCCGTCGCGGTAGCAGCGGTGCCGGCCAGCGCTGCCACCACCGCAGCTGCGGCCAGCAGGGCGGCAAACCAGCCACCCGAAAGCAGCAGGCCGGCAAATTTGGGTGCGTTCTGCGCAGTCGCCACTACCGCCGGTCGGCGCAGGGCCGGCCGGTTGTCGGCAGAGTCGCTCGAGGACGACTTTGCTGCTGGTTTACGCAGGGATGCCACGTGACCATCGTGACATGCCCGGGTGCCAAGCCGAATCGAACGCCGATGGAATCCGCATCGGGCGGCGCCGGCTGCGGACGCTAGCGCTGCCTGGCCACCCTGGTGACATCCCAGATCGGACCGTCGGTCTCCACTACTTGGCCATCGCCGCCGAAGACCAGGAATCGATCGAAAGTTTTTGCGAAGGCCCGATCGTGGGTGACCGAAACCACGGTGCCCTCAAATCGGTCCAGCGCCAATTCCAGGGCCTCGGCCGAATACAGATCCAGGTTGTCCGTCGGTTCGTCCAACAGCAGCAGGGTCACACCGGAAAGCTCCAGCAGCAAAATCTGGAAGCGCGCCTGTTGCCCACCGGACAAGGTGTCGAACTTCTGCTCGCTGCTGCGGACCAGGCCGTAGCGATCCAGCACCTTGGCCGCGCCTTCGCGCCCCATGCCGTCCCGATGATCATCACCGCGATGCAAGATTTCCAGCAAGGTCTTGCCCAGCAGCTCCGGGTGGGAATGGGTCTGCCGAAAATAGCCCGGTCGAACCCGCGAACCCAACGTGACCTTCCCCTTGTGCATCACCGGTGCGATGACTTCCCCGACCGGTTGATGTTCGATATCCGGATCGGACCCACCGGCCGCCAACAACCGCAGGAAGTGCGACTTACCGGAGCCGTTGGAACCGAGCACCGCCAGTCGTTCACCGTAAAAGACCTCCAGATCAAAAGGTTTCATTAATCCGGTGAGTTCCAACTTGTCGCACACGACAGCCCGTTTGGCGGTCCGTCCACCCTGCAGCCGCATCTGGACGGTCGTCGACTGCGGGATTTCCTGCGGCGGGCCGGCCGCCTCGAACTTGGCCAGCCTGGTCATCGCAGCTTGGTAGCGCGAGGCCAGACCATCATTGAAAGTTGCCTTGGTCTTCAGCATCAAAACCAGGGCTTTGATTTTCGCGTGCTCCTCATCCCATCGACGGCGCAGCTCTTCCAGCCTGGAATTCCGGTCATCTCGGGCTGCGTGATAGCTGGCAAAGGATCCACCGTGGACCCAGGAAACAGCCCCGGCGGCCCCCGGTTCCAGGGTCACGATGCGTTGAGAGGCACGCGCGAGCAGCTCGCGATCATGGGAAACGAAGAGCACCGACTTATTTGTCTCGGCCAGTCGATTCTCCAGCCATTCCTTGCCGGGGACGTCCAGGTAGTTGTCCGGCTCGTCGAGCAGCAGTACCTCATCGGGTCCGGCCAGCAGCAGTTCCAACACCAGCCGCTTCTGTTCACCACCGGACAAGGTGGTCACCGCGCGATATTGCGCCCGGTCGTAAGGAATGCCCAACGCCGAGACCGTGCATTTGTCGAAAATTGTTTCCTGGCCATAACCGTCGACGTCGGCCCAATCAGCCAGCGCCTGGGCGTACCGGATCGAAATCGCATCCGCGTCCGGTGCACCTTCCGGCGTTTCCATCATCTCCAGCTCGGAAGCATCCAGGATGACGGCGGCTTCCCTGATCGCCTGCGGCGACACCGACAGCAGCAGATCGCGGACGGTGGATTCGTCCCGAACCGAACCGATGAACTGGGGCATCACGCCCAACCCGCCTGATCGGCTGATAGAACCTTCATCCGGGTTGAGTTCGCCGGTGATGACTCTCAAAAGCGTGGTCTTGCCGGTGCCGTTCGGGCCGATCAAAGCGGTCACCGCGCCCTCGCCCACTCGAAAGGTGACATCGGCCAGCAGTGCCCGCCCGTCCGAGAGCGTGTAACTGATACCGGATACGTCAAGATGTCCCATCCGGTCAGCGTGGCTGGCCCACACCGCCGTGGTCAAATGTAAATTGGCCGCTGGTCAGCTTTATGTCGTGTCGCAACGCGGTGTCGGCGATGTCTCGGTGCGGAGACGATCTGTGACGAACGCTGCTGAAGCGGGCTACCTTGACAGATGTGACTGCCGCCAACTCCACTGCCCAGATGTTGACCTGGTCTTCGGACGGCCAACGCCGACTGGAAACGGTTCGCACTGTCATTACCGAACGTGGTCTGCGTGCCAATGGGTACATCGTTCAGGCCGGCTCCTATGGAGCGTCTTACTCCCTCCTGGTAGATGCCCAGGGTCGAAGCCGGCGGATCACCGTTCAGTCCGATTCACCGCAGGGTGAGCGTCACCTTTCGTTGACCCGGACCCCCGGTGGGCCTTGGGTCGTGGAATCCACATCGGGTTCCAATCCGCTACATGCTCTGGATGAAGCGCTCGACGTCGATCTCGAGTCGTCGACTTTCACCAACGCTTTGATCCTTCGACGCACGCGTGTGACCAGTGGGGATCCCGACGGGCCAGGGGTAGGCGCTGAGACGAAGGTGACTGTCGCTAGGATCTCAATGCCCACGCTGACTGTGGAGGCGGTCGAGCAAAGCTACACCTACCGGGGCGACGGTGTTGTCTCCTTCCGTGGTCCGATCGGCCAGGCGGAGTTGACGGTTGATGAAAACAGCTTCGTCATCGACTTCCCAGGCGTGTCCCATCGCCTAAACTGAGTTGACACGAACGGCGCAGCAGGCGCTGACTCTAGGATAAGGACTTCCCGATGGTGGATTTCGGTGGGCTGGCTGACAAGGCCAAGGGTTTGATCTCGGAGCATTCCGAGCAGGTCAAAGGCGGAGTCGAAAAAGCCGGGGAGTTTGTCGGTAACAAGATCGGCCACGACAAGGTCGACCCGATCGAGGCCAAGATCGACGGTTTCGTGGATCAACTCGCCGCAGAGAAAGCTGCCGAACCGCAGCCGCAGCCGGGAACCGGTACCCCCAGCTGATCCTGCGCCTCGCAGCGCCGTCGGGGGGCACTCCGACGGCGCTTTTGATTTACGGCAGCACGGCCGCCGCACGGTTTCCTCAGGCGCGCAGGCCGGGTCAGGCGCGCAGGCCGGGTCAGGCGCGCAGGCCGGGTCAGGCGCGCAGGCCGGGTCAGGCGCGCAGGCCGGGTCAGGCGCGCAGGCCGGGTCAGGC
>JBBSUU010000354.1:0-3957 GCA_038234115.1 Mycobacteriales bacterium | reverse complement strand
TCGCCGCCGACGAATCCGCCGCCGCCCGGGTGGAGGCGATCCGCCGGGATTTCATCGCGAATGTCTCCCATGAGTTGAAGACCCCGATCGGCTCTATTTCGTTGCTGGCCGAAGCGGTGGTCGATGGCGCCGACGACCCGGAGATGGTCCGGCATTTTGCCGGCCGGATGCTGCGCGAATCTGGTCGGCTGGGCGCGTTGGTCACGGAACTCATTGCGTTGTCCAGGCTTCAGGGCGGCCAGCTCCTCCAGGATCAAGCCGTTGTCGAGGTGGACGCGGTGATCAGCGAAGTGCTCAACCGGACCGCAACCCTCGCCGAGACTGCCGAGATCGAGGTCTCGCAGGGTGGTACCGAAGGGCTGCTGGTGAAGGGTGATCGCACGTTACTGGTAACCGCGCTGACCAATCTGGTCGATAACGCCATCCACTACTCCCCGGCAGCCACACCGGTCAGCGTCAACCGGGTGCTTCGGGACGGGGTGGTCGAGATTGCCGTCACCGACCGGGGCACCGGGATTGCCAGCGCTCACCAGGAGCGCGTTTTCGAGCGGTTCTTCCGAGCGGATTCGGCGCGTTCCCGGGATACCGGCGGGACCGGCCTGGGACTGGCCATCGTCAAACACGTTGCAGCCAATCACGGCGGGGAGGTAACGCTCTGGAGCCGGGTCGGGACCGGTTCCACCTTCACCCTCAAGCTGCCGGAGTACGTGCGCGAACCGGTGGCGGCTGTTCGGGAACTGTCCACCTGAGGTTCACTTTTTGCTGTTATACCCATGTTGATCGCCGGCCCTGATGTTGTCTTGTAAGGAGTGCTGTGACGAAGGTTCTGATTGTCGAGGACGAGGAATCGATAGCCGAACCCTTGGCCTTCCTGCTGCGCAAGGAGGGTTTCACCACTGCCATCGCCATCACCGGTCCCGATGCGTTGGTCGAATTCGACCGCTCCGGCGCCGATATCGTGCTGCTGGACCTGATGTTGCCTGGGATGAGCGGCACGGAGGTGTGCAAGGCGCTGCGCGTGCGGTCTGCGGTTCCGGTCATCATGGTCACCGCCCGGGACAGCGAGATCGACAAAGTGGTTGGCTTGGAATTGGGGGCCGACGACTATGTCACCAAGCCATATTCGTCGCGGGAGTTGATCGCCAGGATCAGAGCGGTACTCCGGCGCGGAGTTGACGATGGAATGGACGCCGAGGCTGCCGGGGTGCTCACCAGCGGCGGCGTCCGGATGGACGTGGAGCGGCATGTGGTGACAGTTGACTCAGTCGCAGTGTCGTTGCCGCTCAAGGAGTTCGACCTTTTGGAGTATCTGTTGCGCAACTCTGGTCGAGTCCTCACCCGGGGTCAGTTGATCGACCGGGTGTGGGGGGCTGACTATGTCGGCGATACGAAAACCCTTGATGTGCACGTCAAGCGACTGCGGGCCAAGGTGGAGCCGGATCCGGCGAACCCGAGGTATCTGTTGACGGTGCGCGGGCTCGGCTACAAATTCGAGGCCTGAGCCGTGCGGGGTAGGTTGGGTTTTGCTACCTACTGTAAGGAATCAGATGCGTCTCGGAGTACTCGATGTTGGATCGAACACGGTCCACCTGCTCGTTGTTGATGCACAGCGCGGAGGCCATCCGGAGCCGATGACCTCGCAGAGTTCGGTGCTGCGGCTGGCCGAGCACATCGATGATGCTGGTGAACTTACCGAAACCGGCCGCGAGAAACTGCTTTTCGCAGTGGGCGAGGCCGCACTCGCTGCCGCCCGCGCGGGCTGCGGCGAGTTAATGGCTTTCGCCACATCGGCTATCCGGGAGGCGACCAATTCCGCGCAGGTGCTGGCCGAGGTGGCGGCCCAGACTCGGGTGGACCTACGGGTGCTGACCGGTGAGGAAGAGGCGCGGCTGACCTTCCTGGCCGCCCGCCGCTGGTACGGCTTCAGTTCCGGAACCCTGTTGATGATCGATATCGGCGGTGGTTCGCTGGAGATTGCCGCAGGTCCGGATGAAGATCCGGCGCTGGCCCTGTCGATTCCGCTTGGCGCCGGCCGGGTTCATCGTTCGGCGTCATTGAGCGATCCGCCCACCCAATCGGAGATTGTGGCGTTGTCTGCGCGGTTGGATGCCGAATTGGCACCGCTGCGTGCGCGGATCGCCGAGGCCGGACCCTTCGACCATGTGATCGGAACCTCCAAAACCTTTCGCACGCTGGCCCGGCTCAGTGGGGCAGCGCCTTATGCGGCCGGCTCCCGGGTGCCCCGAATTCTCACCGATACCTCTCTGGAGCAGACGATCGGATTCATTTCCCGCATCAAAAACGAAGACCTCAGCGGTCTGGGCGGGGTGTCCCCGGATCGGTCCGCTCAACTGACGGCGGGTGCCCTGGTGGCCAGGTCGGCGATGCGGGCGGCCGCGGTGACCGCGGTGGAGATCTGTCCATGGGCAATGCGTGAAGGTGTGATCCTACGCCGGCTCGATCAATTGGCGTTCGCCGGATCATGACCGACTTCCCCTTTACCGCAACTGATCCGGTCCGACTGCCGGACGCACCGATCGGGGTTTCCACAGCTTCGGTCTACCCGGAGCCGACCGCCTTGGCGTTCCGGCGGGCCGCCGAACTGGGATATGACGGCGTCGAGGTGTTTGTCTGGACCGATCAGACCTCCCAGTCCGCAGACGAGCTTCGTGACCTGATTCAGACCTATCAGATCCCGGTCATATCAGTGCATTCGCCGTGTGTGGTGATCACTTCGCGAGTCTGGACCACCGATCCGCTGGTCAAGCTGGCCAGATCCATCGATCTGGCCGAACAATTGGGGGCAACGACGGTGGTCACCCATCCACCGTTTGTCTGGCAACGTGCTGCGGGCGCTGACTTCTCGGCCTCGGTTGCCGAACTGCAGGGTCGAACGACGGTGCGCCTTGCAGTGGAGAACATGTTTCCGGCCAAGGTCCGCGGCTCAGTAATTTCCACCTACCGACCGCACTGGGATCCGGCTGTCGGTGGCGGTCACCAGTGGTACACCCTTGATCTTTCCCATACCGCGACTGCCGGTTCCGATGCACTGGAAATGCTGCAACGGATGGGATCTGGCATGACGCATCTGCATCTGGCCGATGGCACCGGTTCGGCACTGGATGAACATCTGGTCCCGGGCCGGGGTTCGCAGCCATGCGCGGAGATTCTGGAACTGCTGGCCGAACAGGGCTTCGACGGCTCGGTAGTGGTAGAGATCTCGACCCGAAAGGCGACCGAGGAGCAGCGCGAAATCGATCTGGCGCAAGCGCTTTCCTTCGCCAGATTGCATCTGGCCGCGCCCGCCTGACTGTTCCTGTCCGGCGCTGCCGGTCAGCGGTGTCCGGCCAATAATTCCTGGACGCAGCCCTGCGGTCCCTCGTCAACGGCGATGCCATCGCGAACAGCAGCGGCGGCGTCGCCGCATTTGACGTCGGCCAGTTCGTTCAGCACGTGCCCACGGTGTCCGCGGACATGTTCGAACTTGATATCGCGGTCTTTGATCAGAAACGCAATGTATTCGATGAGATCCCGGTTGGCGACCGGCTTCTTGGCCGAGTTGACCCAGTTGTTCTTGATCCAATTCGGGAGCCATTCGGTCAAACACTTGATGGAGTAGAGGCTGTCGGATTGGATCAGCAGCGGGAGGTTCCCGGGGAAGGTCCGCACCGCCATCCCGATGGCCTGCAGTTCCATCCGCTGGTTGGTGGTGCTCTCGTGCCCACCGGCGCCCCAGCAGTCGGCGGAGACCACCCAAGCCCACCCGCCCGCGCCCCCGGGGTTGGACAGGCAGGACCCGTCGGTGGCCACGGTCAATCGGGTGGGTGTCGAAGTCACCTGAACATCCTAATCGCGCAGGCTTTTCCCGATTGCCGGCCAGACCTGGTTGTTCTATTGCAGGGTGCGGTTATCTCGCCGGCGGCCGACGAGAAAGCAGTTCTGCACGAATCGATCCAG
>JBBSUU010000353.1:0-3977 GCA_038234115.1 Mycobacteriales bacterium | reverse complement strand
TCGCTCAAGCAGGCCAACGAGGGCATCACCCCGGAGACCGAATTCGATGAGGTGCGCGCCCAGTACGGTGTTGTCGATCATTACGACGAGCAGGGTAACTTCCTGCCGCCGGAAGGCTTCGACGTCTCGACCGGCGAATGGCTCGAGGGCTTCGACAGCCAACGTGAAACGTGGGAGAAGACCTACGCCGATGCGCAGTCCGTCTACTCCAGTCACCTCAAGCAGGTTGCGGCCGCGATCGCTGCCGATGCCGAAGCTGCCGAGCCGGCGAACTACTCGTCTTCGACCTCGGACGCGGCGGACGCTACTTCTGCGGAAGGCACCGAAAGTGCAGCCGAGACCAGCGCACCGACCGGATCCTTGGTCAACGACGAGCAGCTTGCTGCTCTCAAGGAGCGGCTGGCCGGTAGCTGATAGCTGCCGCTGGAATTTCTTCAGCTGACTGACCCGGAGGGCCCCACACGATGTGTGGGGCCCTCCGGTGTTGGTGGCCTTTCGCGTTCGCCGAACGTGATGCTATCGATGATCCTGCGGGTAACAAAGATGATGCCCAGCGCGTTTGCCCAGGTGGGGGACGGTGGTGAAGTTGGCCCGCGTGCACTGCGGATCAAAAATTGCCGGCGCGCGGCGGGTCATGGTCATCAGGCATCGCCGGGGGTCGATACGGTGGTCAGCATGATCAAATTTCGACCGGCAGCTGTCGCGCTCCTGGTTCCGTTGGTGTTGGCCGGCTGCGGCTCCGCCACCCCAGCCAAGCGCACCGTGGTGGTTACCAGTACCGCTCCGACTCCGGAAGCTTCACAAGCACCGGTCACCGTGCCCAATACCAGCACGGTGAGCGGTACCGCCATCACCACCGGGTCGGTTCCGGAGGCGTCGGGAAGTGTTGCTTCGACAGACACTCCAGCAGCATCCGCCGCTGCGTCCAGCGGGTCCGCATCGGTGCCTGCTTCCAGTTTTGCCGGCCCGTTTGTCACCGTCGACCCGTTGAAACAGGACTGCGCGAAAGTGCTGAACCCGGCGACAATCTCCACCAGCCTCGGCTCGCCCCTGGCCGGTGACTCCAACGTCATCGTCGATGTCGCCAACCCGGACCGTAAAACCACCGGCCGGATCAAATGTCTCTATGGCGTGACCCCTGAGCGCAGCAGCGGTGGGATCACCGTGGTGTTGGCGCAGTATCAAGACGCGGCCGCGGCAGCCGAGCAGGTTGCCACCACGGTCAGCTCGGAGAAAAAGGATGGCGCGAAGGCGTCCACCGCTTCGGTGAAGGGCTTTCCGGCCGAGGTCCTCCTGCGAGATGGTGGACTGCTGGTCGTCACCTATGACACTTGGACACTTACGGTGGTGGCTGCGGTCGGCGTAGCGGAGGAGGCAGCCCTGCCGGCCGCTCTGACCAGCATGGCCGAATATTCGTTGACCCAGATTGTCGGCGCCTGAACTGCTTTCGACCAACGGAGGAGCCGCCTGCCCGATACGGGAAGGCGGCTCCTGCGTTAACCGGGGCCGGTTAACGCCTGGCCGGCTCGATCCTCAGACGGTTTGGGCGGCCGTGAGTCGCTGCTGCAACGGCGGTGGCACCAATACCTGGCGATGCTTTCCCGGCGTCCACAGCGAAGCGAAGAATCCGCGGCGGAGGACTGTCATCATCGCGGCGACATGTGTCAGGCCTGGTGACCCAAGGCGATGCCGACCGGAACCGGCTGTGGTGTCCCGCACGGGCCCTCCCAAAAGTTTGTGGATTGTCATGTTCATGTGACGCGGCAGCAGCGACTGCGTCACGCGAGTTCGATGCAACATCTCGCCACCGAGGTTTCCGACTGGAACAAATTGCCGAAGATGGTGAGCCCGCTTGGTATTACTGTTCTGACCGTAGGTCAGGAATGTCCAAAAGATGCGGAAGTGCACGGTGTGTCGGGTGCCCATTGTCCTACTCGTGCCACACAACAGCATCGTAGTGTGGCACGAGGCACGCTGTTGTCTCGGTGGATGACTTAGGCGCCCACAGGGAGGGCTCGATCGGTGTTGATCATCGCGGTAACGGGCGGTATCGGATCAGGTAAGTCGACGGTCTCCGGCCAACTGGCCGGACGTGGTGGCCTGTTGGTCGATTCCGATCAAGTGGCGCGTGAGGTGGTCGCCGCCGGCAGCGAGGGGTTGGCAGCGATCGCCGACCGATTCGGGCCTTCGGTAATTTTGCCGACCGGCTCTTTGAATCGGCCGGCCATGGCGGCGCTGGTTTTCAGCGATCCGGATGCCAGAGCGGCGTTGAACGGTATCACCCATCCGCTGGTGCGTCGTCGCTTCAACGAAGTGGTCGAATCCGCCCCTGCCGATGCGCTGATCGTGAACGATATTCCGCTGCTCATTTCGGTCCAGGTCGCGGCCGGTTTCGCCCTGGTGGTCGGTGTCGGGGCGGATGCGGAACTCAGGATCACTCGGCTGGTCGACCGTGGGTTGGTGGAAGCGGATGCGCGGGCTCGGATGACGGCGCAGATCGGTGATGATGAGCGTCGCCGGTTGACCGATCACTGGTTGGACAACAACGGATCCCCTGCCGAGCTGGCGGCACAGGTTGACCAGCTGTGGGTGATGCGGTTGTCGGTGATGCGCCAGAACCTCTCCCAGCAACGACCGGCCGCCGGACGGGGCGCGGTACCACCGAACATTGCACGATTGGCCGAGGCCAGAATTGAGTTGGCCGCGACAACTGCCGGGCTGACGACGAACACCCTTGCTCAGGATGGGCAGGGGGAGTGGACAGTCACCGTTGCGGGTGAGTTGAGGCCGGAGCGGCTCCGCCCGGCCATGCTGCGAGCAGGGTATGTGCACGCCGGCAGTGCGGTCGGCGGCAACAGGTTCGGCGGCGCCGAGTTGGGCGGCGCCGAGTTGGGCGGCGCCGAGTTGGGCGGCGCCGAGTTGGGCGGTGCCGAGTTGGACGGCGCCGAGTTGGACGGCGCCGATGCGGGCAGGCCGGCTGCTGAAGAGCTCTATGCCGGCGCTGATCCGGTGTATCCACTGACGATCAGGTTCATACCGGCATCCTGACCGACCGCTCTCAGCTACCGCCTGCCGATCCAGCGCCGACCCGATCAAGCTGATGCTCGCCATGCCGACAGAGCTGCAGTTAGGCCGAAGGCGCCGCACGGGTCGTCCGGGGTCGGGCCAGCGAAATTCGGACTGTCGGTGGCGCGGCGTAGCCTTTGGACCGTGGCATTCGCAGCAGAACATCCAATCCTGGCAGTCTCCGAGCACCGACCGGTGGGAGACATCCCGCGCTCGACGGCGCGGTTCGAAGTGATCTCCGAGTACCAACCCGCGGGCGACCAGCCGACCGCCATCGCCGACCTCGAGCGGCGCCTGACGGCTGGGGAGAAAGATGTTGTGCTGCTCGGAGCCACCGGCACCGGAAAGTCCGCCACCACGGCCTGGCTGATCGAGAAAGTTCAGCGACCGACGCTCGTGATGGCTCCCAACAAAACCCTCGCCGCGCAGCTGGCGAACGAATTGCGCGAACTGTTTCCGAACAACGCGGTGGAGTACTTCGTTTCCTATTACGACTACTACCAACCAGAGGCCTATGTCCCGCAGACCGACACCTTCATCGAGAAGGATTCGTCGGTCAATGCCGATGTCGAAAGACTTCGGCACTCGGCGACCAAATCACTACTGTCCCGGCGGGATGTCATCGTGGTCGCATCGGTCTCCTGTATCTACGGTCTTGGTACGCCGCAGTCCTACCTCGATAGATCTCTACCGGTGTCGGTCGGGCAATCGATGGAACGAGACGCCCTACTCCGCGCCCTGGTCGACGTGCAGTACAGCCGCAACGATCTGGCGTTCACCAGAGGATCTTTCCGGGTCCGCGGCGATACCGTTGAGATCATTCCGTCCTACGAAGAACTGGCCATTCGAATCGAGTTCTTCGGCGACGAAATCGAACGGCTCTATGATCTTCATCCGTTGACCGGCGAAGT
>JBBSUU010000352.1:0-4000 GCA_038234115.1 Mycobacteriales bacterium | reverse complement strand
GGCCGGCGCCTCGGTCACCGGCGGCATCGACAACTTCACCGTCGAGATGAATGGACGACCAAAGGGTGTTGACTTCATCACGTTGCCTTTTCCAGGGTTTCCGACGGATCTCCAACCGATGGCGCTCACGCTGGCCGCCGTGGCTCAAGGGCACTCGCTCGTCACCGAGAATGTATTCGAGGCCAGATTCCGTTTTGTCGATGAACTCGTCCGGATGGGCGCCGATGCCCGCACCGATGGTCATCACGCATCTCTGACCGGGGTTGAACGACTCTCCAGCGCGCCGGTGTGGGCCACCGATATCCGGGCCGGTGCCGGGCTGGTATTGGCCGGGCTGGTGGCCGATGGGGATACCGAAGTGAACGAGGCCTGGCACATCGATCGCGGATACCCGAGATTTGTCGAGGATCTGGTCTCGCTGGGAGCCACGGTTCGACGTCATGTCACCGGCGACTGATCCTGCTTCGGTGGCCCTCTCGAATCTGACCTACTCGCCACTCCACCTACCGGTGGTAAACGGCTTCCCACCGCAGCGCGTCCGGTCGACCAGCGAACCGGTTTCGTAGCTCATACGAAGCGACATGGGGTTGCCGAGAACGGTAGCGGAGACGACCGTCGTCCCAGCCTCGGCAGCCTCCTCAATTCCGGTAACCGCATCTATCGGTGCTGGGCCAATCTTGTTGCGCCACATGATTTCTGCCGCCTGAGATGCGGAGGAGAGGTCGGCCCGGCCGCGTAATCCGGACGGATGAACAAGGCCCTGCTGCGCGGTGTGTGCGATCTCCAGCGCCAACGCTTCGGTGAGGCGACCATAGGAATATCCCCAGGGCAGCACAATCATGGTCGCGGCAAATCGATGCCCCCCGAGGTGGCTGATCTCGACCACCGGTGATTCCCCGCCGTCGAGAAGTTGCTGATGCAAATGCTGAGCCAGCGGCCGACCCTTCAGCGCGCAGCAGCTATCCCGAGATCCATTGGTACACACGGCGAAGATCGGAGCAGAGCCTGATCCGGGCCGCTCTTGGAGGTGACTCAGAGAATCCAGGGTGCTGAAGGCGACACGTTCCAACAGGCTGTCGTGACCAACTCGTCCCACGTGCGTGAGAGTGGACTCCTGCGGTTCGACGCGTCCGATCGGCCGGATGGCGAACGGTTGCAATTCGGGCATGGCCAATACTTTATCGGCTTCGACCGGCAGCGCGGCCGCTACGGCATCGGCTGCCGCGGATTCGGACCAACTGCCGCGATGTTCGATCAAGAGGAAAGTCTTGAACGTGGCGCAGGTTGCCGCCAGATCATCGCCGATCAACTCATCAGCATCGGAACAGAACAACGCAGCAGTCGGGTCAGCACTCACAATCATGGAATTCATCTTGCCCGATCGCCGGGATAGGGTTAGCCGGTGCGCCTGGTTATAGCTCGTTGCTGAGTAGACTATGCCGGTCGGCTCACTGCCCATCTGCCCTTGGCCACCCGACTGCTCCTGATCAAGGCGGACGGTTCGGTTTCCATCCATGCTGATGATCGTGCCTACAAACCATTGAATTGGATGAGCCCGCCGTGCTGGCTGATCCAGGAGAGCTCGTCGCTGTGGCGGGTACAGAACAAAGCGGGCGAGCAACTGGTGATATCGCTCGAGGAAATACTGCACGACTCGAGCCATGAGCTCGGATTCGACCCTGGCTTGGTCAAGGACGGCGTCGAGGCCCACCTGCAGGAGCTTCTCGCCGAACAGATCGAATTATTGGGCGCCGGATACACCCTGGTCCGTCGTGAGTTTCCGACCCCGGTCGGTCCGGTCGACCTACTGGTCCGCGATGCCAACAACAAGGTCGTCGCGGTGGAGATCAAGCGGCGCGGCGACATCGACGGCGTGGAGCAACTCACCAGGTACCTTGACCTCCTGAGTCGAGATCCCCTGCTCGCGCCTGTTACCGGGGTCTTTGCTGCCCAGCAGATCAAGCCTCAGGCCCGAACGCTGGCCGAGGATCGGGGCATCAGGTGCGTGGTTTTGGACTATGAGGCCATGCGCGGCGTCGACGATCCAAGTGTTCGCCTGTTCTGAAGTGGTCGGTTTCACCTCTGGGCGCAACCGCCCTGCGAGGTCGAAGCAACACACGGCAGATAGCCTGACAGGACCGGCTCGATGGTGGTCGGCAGGCACGTGTCCCAACACGAAATGTTCAAACGGAGGTCAAGAGTGGACGTCAAGATTGGTGTCGCAGACACCGGGCGTGAGCTCGTGGTGAACTCCACGGCATCCCCTGAGGAGATCGAGGCCCAGGTCGCCCAGGCGTTCAAGGACCCGAACTCCACCCTGTCCCTGGTGGATGAAAAGGGCCGCAAGATTCTGGTTCCCAGCTCGAAGATCGCTTATGTGGAGATCGCGCCGGCCGACAGCAGGCGAGTCGGCTTCATGCTTGCAGACTGAGGCTCGAACGGAAGTATCGGCAGGGAGAACGCCCGGTCCGGATCAGATTCCGGCCGGGCGTTCGCCGTGTTGTTGTCGGGGGAATCGGGAGATTCCGCGCCAGGCCAACGTATAGACCAACTCGACGGCTTCGTCCTGCGGGACGGCGCCCCGTTGGGCCAGCCAGTATCTGGCGCTGACCTGGGAAAGCCCGACAAGTCCGGCGGCGAGCAGTCGGCCGCGCGCGTCATCCACCCCGGTGTCGTAGGTAATGGTGTCGGTGATCGCGACGATGCAGGCCTCCGTCATCCGATCGACGATGCGGTCCACCTCTGGCTGGCCGGCAAGATCGGATTCGAAGACGAGCCGATGTCCCTGGCTGTCACCGCCCACATAGCCGAAGATGGCCTCCACAGCGCGGTGCACCCGAACGTCATTGTCATCGGTTTCATTGATGGCTGCCCGCACAGCCATCACCAGTTCCTCGGCCGTCTCGGACAGAAGTGCCAGGTAAAGCTCCAGCTTCGATGGAAAGTGCTGGTACAAAACCGGTTTGGAAACCCCGGCCCGATCGGCGATGTCGTCCATGGCAGCCGAGTGATAACCCTGACTGACGAAAGCGGATTTAGCGGCAGACAACAATTGAGTCCGCCGTGCGGCCCTGGTCAGTCGAGCGGTGGGGCGACCATAGGGCTCTGCCATCTTTAACGGATCCTTTCCCATGCAGCGTTCACCGGGTCTCCGGGTCGAGATGTCACATTACTGCGACCCGCATCCTGAAAACTATCCGTGTCGATCTACCAGTGCCCACTAGCCCTCGCCGACAATGGGGACCTCGTCAAAGCGCTCTGTCAGGATCGCCGCCACATTTTGGATGCCCGCAGCGGTCAGGTAGGCCGGGGTCTGGTGCGCCTTCGTGATCGGTAGATCGCTGTCCTGGTCGATCAATTGGGCGCCGAAATCTGGTTCGGCAGGGTTGCGCCCGAGAACGTCTGGCAGTCGAGCGAGCCCAACAGCGGGGTTGAATACGGAAAGGAAACTCTGCCCGGCCGCAACCAACTCATCCTGATTCACCACCGGATCCGCTGCGTTTGCCATCACAAACTGCAATGCCGGATCGATCGGTAATGCGCTCGCCCCCGACACGCCCACGCCCGGTGAGCCGCTGAAGATGATCTGGTCGACTGGCATCCCCGCGCTGAGCGCAGCCGCACCCACGGTCGTACCGAAGGAGTGCAGAAACGCTGTCACGTTGGTCCCGCTGGGCAGGCTGTTCAAGATCGGTGTGAGTTGTTGTTGCATCACCTCGCCCTGAGCAGCGGCATAGTCCGGACTGAGCATCGCCGAGAGTTCCTTCTGCATCATCGCGGCTGTGGTCACGGCGGCGCCGAACGGCGCGTCGTAGCCGGCATACACAATCGCGGCCGAAAACTCCTCGGGGTCCTTGGCATTGGCCACCTGCAGGATGTTGGCGGCGTCGTTGATTGCGCCAGGGATCGTAGCCGGACCGGTGCCTATTCCGCCGGCCATCAGGAGCAGGTGTCCGGCCGCCTCCACATCACCGATGCCGATCGCCAGCGCGCCCTGTGG
>JBBSUU010000351.1:0-4003 GCA_038234115.1 Mycobacteriales bacterium | reverse complement strand
GACGTTGCGTGCGCATTGACGTGACCGATATCAGCCTTGGTCAACCCGGCCGTCCGGAGCGCCTTTGCAATGGCGCGTCTGGAACCCTCGCCATTGGGCTCGGGCGCCGTGACGTGGTAGGCATCGTTGGTCATCCCGATGCCGGCCAGTACGCCGTAGATCTTGGCGCCGCGCGCGACTGCGTGAGAACGACGCTCCAGCACCATGATCCCGGCACCTTCACCGATGACAAAGCCGTCGCGACCGGTGTCGAAGGGCCGCGAGGCCGTCGATGGGTCGTCATTGCGGGTGCTCATCGCCCGCATCTGGGCGAACCCGGCGATCGGTAACGAGTGGATGCAGCCTTCGGCGCCGCCGGCCAGCGCGATGTCGATCTCACCCTCTTTGATCAACTTGTAAGCCCAGGCCAGCCCCTCGGCGCCGGCCGCACAGGCTGACACCGGCGCGTGTACGGCGCCGCGCGCCTTGTTCCACAGACCAACGGCCGCGGCCGGACCATTTGGCATCAGCATGGGAACTGTCAGGACTGCAACTTTGCGTAGCCCGGCGGTCTCCAGCAGATCATCTTGGTCCAGAAGCGTTACGGCACCCCCGATTCCGGTCCCGATCACCACGCCACGACGGACCGGGTCGATTTCATCCGGTGAACCCGCGTCGGTCCACGCCTCACGGGCGGCGATCATCGCCACCTGCTGGCTGCGATCCAACCGACGTGCTTCCACGCGGGGGAGCACCTCCAGCGGATCTACCGCCAGTGGGGCATGCAGCCGGACCGGCAGGTTGTACTTGTCAACCCATGGCGCGTCGAGCGTCTTGACGCCGATCTTGCCGTCCAGCATGGCCTGCCAGGTTTCCGGCGCCGTGCCACCGAGCGGGGTGGTGGCCCCGACCCCGGTAACTACAACGTCATCATCTGAACTCATCTAAATCTTCTCCTAGTAGGCGCATGCCAGGGCGTAAAGCTGAAAGGAAAGCGTCATTCCCTGTTGGACTCGATGTAGGTCACGGCGTCGGCGACGGTCTTGAGGTTGGCAAGTTCGTCGTCCGGAATCTTGACGCCGAAACGGTCTTCGGCCTGGACGGCGATTTCTACCATTGACAGTGAGTCGATGTCGAGGTCGTCGGTGAAGGACTTCTCCGGGGAGACGTCGCTGGCGCTGACACCGGCAACTTCTTCGATGATTTCTGACAGACCTGCGAGGACGTCCTCAGTGTTGCTCACGATAATTCCTTTCAAAGGTGAACCGGTCGGGTCAGGAGTTGAACCGCCGGGGACTACTGCAAAACAGCTTAGGGTGCGTCGGCTACGGGCAGCGGTAGACCACGGCGGCGTAGGTCAAACCAGCTCCATACCCGACCGAAAGGATCAGATCACCAGATTTGACCTGACCGGACTCTCGCATTCGGTCCAGGGCTATCGGGATGGATGCCGAAGAGGTGTTACCGGTGGTCTGGATGTCGCTTGCGACCACCATTTCATCGCGGGCGCCGGCGGCGCGGATCTTCTTGGCAATTGACTCGATGATCCGCAGGTTCGCCTGATGGGTGATCAGCACATCGATGTCGGCCAGATCGACGCCGGCCATTTCCGCAGCTCTGATGGCTACCGGTGCGATAGCGGTGGTGGCCCAACGGAATACCGACTGCCCTTCCTGGTAGACGAAGGAATTGCGGTCCTTGACGTGAATGGTCGAGGTGAGTTTCTCCGAAGAACCCCAGGCGACGGGACCGATTTCGTCCACGGGGCTGCCAGTGATGATTGCTGCCCCCGCGCCGTCTCCGAAGATGATCGCGTTACCCCGGTCTGTCTGATCGACCCAGTCCGTCATTCGCTCGGAACCGACCAGCAGAATGTTTTTCGCTGCTCCGGATTTGATCGCGTGAGAGGCCACCGCCATCCCGTAGCAGAACCCGGCGCAGGCACCGTTGAGGTCGAAGGAGCCGGGTGCTTGGATGCCGAGCAGACCGGCGACCTGGGTCGACGCATGGGGGATCTGCGACGGCATGGTGCAGGTGGCGACGATGACGAGATCGATGTCGATCGGCGCGAGGCCGGCTTGGGCCATTGCTTTGGCGCCGGCCTGGGCCCCCATCCAGACTACGGTTTCTGCGGGCCCGGCGAATCGCCGCTCGACGACGCCAACTCGACTTCGGATCCATTCGTCGTTGGTGTCAAGCGATTCCGCGAGATCGAAGTTGGTGACCACTCGCTCCGGACGGTAGTGCCCGGTGCCGACGATCCTTGCGCCGGCTACTGCCTGTTGGGATCTGATGACGGCGTTGCTCATGAGGCGGCTCCTGCGGTGGCTTGGCTGGTTTCGTCGGAACCGCTGGGTTCATCGGAACCGGCGTGCTCGGCGATGAACGCGGCGGCGACCGCCAGATCGTCCGGTCCTTTGAGAGCCAGGGTGGCGGTGCCTTTGAGTTGTCGTTTGACCAACCCGACCAGCGCCCCTGCCGGTGGTAACTCGATCACCCCGGTAACACCGTGGGCCGCAAGGGTTTCCATGCACAGGTCCCAGCGGACCGGGTGCGTGACCTGGCTGACCAGGCGTCGTAGATATTCGGCGCCATCACCGACGACGCTGCCGTCGGCATTTGTCAGCAGCGGTCGGTTCGGTTGCCCTGGAGTCAAAGTGTCAACGTAGGCAGCCAGGGCTTCCTGGGCCGGTGCCATGTATGTGGTGTGGAATGCGCCCGCAACCGAGAGGGGCATGGCCCGGGAGCCGGCCGGCGGGGTGGAAATCAATGCCTGGATGGCATCCAGCGCGCCCGCGGCCACCACCTGGCCGGCGCCGTTGACATTGGCGCCCACCAGATTCAATTCGCGGAGTCGAGCGGCCACCACCTCGGAGTCGCCGCCCAGCACGGCCGCCATCGAGGTCGGCGTGAGAGCGCAGGCGGCAGCCATTTCGCGACCGCGAATACCGGCGAGTTTGGCCGCGTCCAGGTCGGTGATGACGCCGGCGATCGCAGCAGCGGCGAGCTCGCCCACCGAATGTCCGGCTGCGATGACACGGGCCGGGACGGTGAGCTGCCGGGCGGCCAGGAGAGCAGCAACCACCACGAGGGGCTGGGTGACGGCCGTGTCCTTTATTTCTTCGGCTTCGGCCGTGGTTCCCAACCGAATCAGGTCCAGGCCGGCGGCCGCACTCAAGGCAGCGGCTTGTTCCTCGAGCCCGGGGATTTCAAGCCACGGGGAGAGCATTCCGGGTTTTTGGGATCCCTGTCCGGGAGCGAGAATAGCCAGCACAACTCATACTCAACCATCCAACTCGCGAGTAGGTCTGGTAGAGGAGGTACCAAGTCTTAATCAGACATTTGGAGGTTCCCTACAAAGAAGGTCATCGGTTCCCCCAAATGGCTCCGTTATTTCCTCGTTACATACCGGGTAATTACCCGGTGTTAATCGGGCGACCCAAGTCTGCCGAGAATCAGGGCCGTCTGTAGCGCGAACACATCGCGGGGATTCCAGGGATCGCGCCCGGTTAACTCGGTGATCCGATGCAGGCGATATCGCATGGTGTTGGGGTGCACAAAGAGGCTACGGGCAGCCGGTTCCAACGCACCGCCATGCGAGAGGTACGCCTGCAGGGTTTCCAACATCGGGTTCGCTGCATTGTTCAGGGGCGCGTAAACGCCGCTCTTGAGTCGGTTTATCGCTCTCTGGTCGCCGGCCAGGGCGCGTTCGGCCAAGAGATCGTCGGAGTTCACCGGTCGTGGGGCCGCTGGCCATGCCGGGGCGACACGCAGCCCGGCCAGCGCTTCGAGCGCACTGGAAATCGCCCCGGAAAGACCGCTCTCCCACGGTCCGTGAACGACCGGACCGTCGGCGAACAGATCGGCGATGTCCGGCGGAGCCTGGGCACCCAGGACCACCACCAGGCGGCTGCCCTGGACACCGGCCATCGCCGGGATCTGGTTCGATTTGGCCCACTCGCTGACGGCGCCCACGGCTTGTGTCCGATTCTTCCGTGCACCGCCGACGATGACCGCTGCCGGG
>JBBSUU010000350.1:0-4011 GCA_038234115.1 Mycobacteriales bacterium | reverse complement strand
TCCTGCTGATCACGCACTACACCCGGATCCTGAACTACATCAAGCCTGACTACGTGCACGTGTTCTCGGCCGGCCGCATCGTCGAGTCCGGCGGGCCGGAGCTGGCCGATGAGCTGGAGGCCAACGGCTACGTTCGCTTTGCCGGAGCTGGTGCGTCGGCGTGATACCTGGATCTTCGGTGGCCGAGCTATCCAGGGGGACCGTCAGTCTGATCAGACTGGCGGCCCAGCTGGATATCCCGGCGATTCGGGGTGACTTCCCGATCCTGGAACGAACTGTTCGGGACGGTAAACCGCTGGTGTACTTGGACTCCGGTGCGACTTCGCAGCGTCCTATCCCGGTGATCGACGCCGAGCAGGAGTTCCTCACCACGTCCAATGCGGCCGTTCATCGCGGAGCGCATCAGTTGGCCGAGGAAGCCACCGATGCCTACGAATCGGCCCGTGAGCGAATCGGCGCCTTTGTCGGAGTGAGTGATCCGAACGAAGTGGTGTTCACCAAAAACGCCACCGAGGCCATCAATCTGGTGGCCTACTCGTTCGGCAACGCCTCATACGAGGCGGGCTCGGCTTTCGCCCTGCATCCGGGCGACGAAATCGTGGTCACCGAAATGGAACACCACGCGAATCTGATTCCGTGGCAAGAACTGTGCCGGCGGACCGGGGCCACTTTGAAGTTTTTCCAGGTGGGCGCCGACTTCCGGCTCGACCTGTCCGATATCAATTCGGTGATCACCGATCGAACCAGAGTTGTGGCCTTCACCCACCAGTCCAATGTCCTGGGGACGGTGAATCCGGTCGAAACGCTGGTGGCAGCCGCGCATGCTGTCGGCGCTCTGGTGGTGCTGGACGCGTGTCAATCGGTTCCGCACATGCCGGTCGACCTGAAGGCGTTGAATGTCGATTTCGCCGCCTTCTCCGGACATAAGATGTTGGGGCCCAGCGGCGTCGGGATTTTGTACGGCAAATATGACCTGCTCTCGCAGATGCCGCCATTCCTGACCGGCGGATCGATGATCGAGCAGGTATTCATCGATCACGCGACTTACGCTGCTCCGCCGGCGCGTTTCGAGGCCGGTGTCCCGATGACCAGCCAAGCGGTCGGATTGGGGGCCGCTGTGGACTACCTCCAGACGCTGGGGATGGAAAACATAGCCGCCTACGAGGCCGGACTGGTTCAACTGGCGATCGATGAACTTTCGGCAATCGAGGGAGTTCGGATCATCGGTCCGGCCAACGCCGAGAACCGCGGTGGAGCCGTGTCTTTCGTGGTCGACGGGGTACATGCGCACGATGTGGGACAGATTTTGGATGACGAGGGCGTGGCGATCCGCGTCGGGCATCACTGCGCGTGGCCGCTTCATCGTAAGTTTGGGCTGGCCGCAACCGTTCGCGCGAGCTTTGCCGTGTACAACACCGCGAATGAGGTACACACCTTGGTTCGGGCCGTTCGACGGGCACAGCAGTTCTTCGCCGTTCCTGATGGGAAGCAGGTGCTCTGAACCATGCAGATGGAACAGCTATACCAGGAGATCATTCTTGATCACCACCGCAGCCCCCACCATTTCGGACTGCGCGACCCCTATGACGCCGAAGTGCATCACGTCAATCCGACCTGCGGTGATGAGGTAACCCTGCGGGTCAAACTGATCGGCGATCGGGTGGCCGATATCTCCTACGATGGCCTGGGATGTTCGATCTCGGTGGCTTCCACTTCGGTGATGACCGATCTGGTGGTGGGGAAAGATTTGCCTGCCGCGTTCGCGTTGCTGACCGAATTCGGCGTCATGATGGGGAGCCGGGGAAAAATCGCCGGCGACGAAGAAGTTCTCGGCGATGGCATTGCGTTCGCCGGCGTGTCAAAATACCCGGCGCGGGTAAAGTGCGCTTTGCTCGGATGGATGGCCTTCAAGGCTGCGGTCCTGCAGGCGCAGAGTTCGTCCGGGACTGAATCAGTGAATTTTGATGTTGATGCTCTTGAGATAGACCTACAGAACGACCAAGTGAACTCCAGAAGGGCCAACTGATGAGCGAAACAACAGAGCATGTCGACACCCGGGCCGGCCGAGACGCCGGTTCGTTGGACGCCGAGTTGGCGCACCAGGCCGCTAATCCGGCGCCGCTGCCGGACACCGTCCTGGATGACCTGGAAGAGGCCCTGCGGGATGTCGTCGACCCCGAATTGGGCGTCAATATCGTCGACCTGGGTTTGGTCTACGACCTCCACATGACCGACCGGGTGCTGACCATTGACATGACTCTGACCAGCGCGGCCTGCCCGCTGACCGAGATGATCGAGGATCAGATCGCGGCAGCACTCACCATCGACCTCGTTGACGACCACAAGATCAACTGGGTGTGGCTGCCGCCGTGGGGCCCGGAGAAGATCACCGATGACGGTCGCGAACAACTGCGCGCCCTGGGGTTCAATATCTGACCCCAGTTCGTTTGGTGAGTACCCCGTTGTTCAATCCGAGTGGTGGTGCCAGCTCGTTGGTCAAGCAGCCAGGTTGGTCGAGCGGAGTACAGATCGTCATGGGATAAGTTCGGCAAGTGCCCGAAATCGATCCCCGTCTTGAACGTCGCAGCCCAGAAGACCGTGGACCTTCGGCCGGTCCGGTGCCGGTGCTGGATCAGAAGCTGCCACCGCCGACCGCCAGTCGACATTCGGTCATCGATCGCGCGCATCCCCTCCGCGGGGCTTCTGATGGGGCTTTTCGAGACGACCTGGAGCGGATCAGGTTTTCGCCGTACTTCTCCAGACTGGCCGCCGTTACTCAAGTAATCTCGCAGGGTGCGGCCGGCCAGGTGGTTCATAACCGGCTCACCCACACGATCAAGGTCACCGCGGTGGCCAGGGCCATTGCTATCGGGGTCAATATCGGACCCGGGGCGCCCTTGATCGAGAAGTTGGGCGGGTGTGATCCGGTCGTTGTGCAGGCTGCGGCCAGCGCTCATGATCTCGGGCATCCGCCCTTCGGTCACCTCGGGGAGCGCATGTTGGACCGGGTGGCCAGATCCAGATTCGGGCTGATCGACGGTTTCGAGGGAAACGCGCAGACATTTCGAATCCTGACCGAACTCGGTGTCCACGGGACCCACGGTGAGGGCCTGAATTTGACCGCCGCGGTTCGGGCGGCGGTACTGAAATATCCATGGTCGCGAGTCGGGGTGCCTGATCCCCACCCGCACGATTCGCCGATCAAGCCTCGCGGCGCCGGTGCCGGTCCGGATGCGCCCGGTTCCCTCAAATACTCCAGTTACCTGTTGGATGCCCAGGAGATGCAGCAGGTTCGGGCTGCCTATCCGGAGATCCAGGGCTGGCAACAAACCCCGGAATGCGCCGTCATGGACGTCGCGGACGATATCGCCTACTCCCTGCACGATCTGGATGATTTCCACCGTGCGGGGATCCTGCAGCATGCTTCCGTAGCCGCAGAGTTCCGGACCTGGATGGCCCATCGGGTCAAGCTGTACGGGTTTGACACCGGGGCTCTGCTCAACGCCGAACGGCGTCCCGGCAACTCGCTGGAGCTGCTCAGGCGCCGGTTGAAAGCCAAGGATGGCTGGACATTTGACGATGAGGCCTTCGCCATGGCGGTGGACCGGGTGGGAATCGATCTGATTGATGGTCTTCTCGCGGTCCCGTTCGACGGATCAATTGAATCCGAGAGAGCCATCGGCGTCTTCACCAGCAGTTGGATTGCACACCTGCAGGACTCGGTGCGAGTGGTTCCGAATCCACACATACGGTCCGGTTACATTGCGTTGGCATCCCAGGCCTGGCACGAGGTGGCGGTCCTCAAATTTGTCCACCAGCGGTTCGTGCTCGACCGGCCGGACCTGGCGATGTATCAGCGGGGCCAGGGGCAGATCATCACGACTCTGGTCGGCGCTTTCGATTCCTGGCTTTCTGACGGCGACGATGTACACCGGGCGCCTCGGCGGTTGATTGACCTGGTGGAATTGGCACCCGATAGCTATCGGCGGTTGCGAAGACAGACTCCGCACC
>JBBSUU010000349.1:0-4011 GCA_038234115.1 Mycobacteriales bacterium | reverse complement strand
CCATCTGGGCGAACCACACCCCGTCGTGAGCAATCATGTGCTTGATCAGCCCTTCCAGCAGCTGGATACGATGGTGCCGACCGATGATCTGCGGATGCATGGTGAGAACGTAGGCAGCATCGGCATTCTCGGCGTACATTCCGTCGAAGTCGCCCTGCCAGATTTCCCGGGCATGGGAGGGCGAAGCGAGGCCGGTCAAATAACTGGGGCTGAATGCGAACATGAACAGAGATGAATCGCAGAGTTCCCAGGCACCCGGGATTTCGACGATGTTCGTCTGTTCGCCGTTGTCCTGCACCCAGTAGGGGCGATCTGCCCCGAGCTGACTGGTGTCGTATTCAATCCCGAACTCACCCAGCAGGTTGAAGGTGTTATGCGAGAGCTCCCACGCCGGGGATCGGTAGCCGCGGGGGCGCCGGCCGGTCTGGCGTTCCAGTGCGTCGAAGCCACGCTGAAGCATTTCGCGCTCCTGCTCAAGGGTCAATCCTGGCGGCGGTTCGTGCAAATAGCCGTGGTGGCCGATTTCGTGACCCGCCGCGGCGATCGCCTTGGTTTCCTGCGGGTGCCGGTCGGCCGTGTCGCCTGGGATGAAAAAGGTAGCCGGGATTTGATGCTTGTCCAGTAGCGCCAACACCCGCCGGACACCCTCGTTGGCTCCGTAAGCACCTCGGGACAGTGCTGAGGGAGTGTCGGTCTTGAATGACCCAAGCCAGGCTGATTCGGCGTCGAAATCGAATGTCAGTGCGACCGCAACCCGTCGGTCCTTCGCTGTTCCGGGTGTACCTGTCGGTTCTGTCATCGCGGGTCCTTTGCTGGTTGGGAATGGGATTCGGCAGCAAATTGCATCGCTGCCACGTGGCAGGCGGCGGTATGCCGCATGCCAAAGACGGTGGGGGCTGGATCATCGGTGGAGCAACGGTCGATGGCGACTGGGCAACGTGGGTGAAAGCGGCACCCGCTGGGCGGATTTACTGGGCTAGGAATTTCGCCGGTTAAGCGGTTGGCTGACATCACCTGGGTTGGGTCAGGACGCGGTATAGCTTCGATCAATGCCTTTGTGTAGGGATGGCGTGAGCGGTGGTAGACCTCTTTCACCGGTCCGGTCTCCACGATCCTTCCGAGGTACATCACCGCCACCCGATCGGACAGATGCTCCACTACCGATAGATCGTGGGCGATGAATAACAAGGCCAGACCGAGCCGGCTGCGCAGTTCAGACAATAGGTTCAAGATTTGCGCCTGCACGGATACATCGAGCGCGGACACCGGTTCGTCCGCGACGATCAGGTCCGGTTCCAGGGCCAAGGCCGCCGCTATGGCCACCCGCTGCTGCTGGCCACCGGATAGTTCCTGTGGCCTTCGTTGCGCCAGATAGGTTGGCAGTCCTACCATGTCCATCAGTTCTCGTACCCGTGCGGATCGCTGCTCGGGATTGCCGATCCGGTATGCATTGAGTGGTTCACCGATGGTGCGTTCGATGGTCCACCGGGGGTCAAGGCTGCTGCGGGGGTCCTGGAACACGGGTTGCACTCGCCGCCGAAAAGAGTCTCTGGCCGTGCGGGAGTTGCCCGCGATGTCCTGCCCTTCGAAGCGAATAGTGCCTGCGGTTGGTTCGGTCATGCCGGTGATGCATCTGCCGACAGTGGTCTTGCCGGAGCCGGATTCACCGACCAGTGACACGACCTCGCCGCGGTTGACGACGAAGTCGACTGATTCGACGGCGTGGACGACCGCGCCGCGTCCGAAGACGCCACGCCGTACCGGAAAATGCTTCACCAGACCCTGCACCTGCAGCAGTGGCGGCGCCTGAGGTTGATCAGACAACTTTTTCACCACCTTTCGTCAACGAGATCGAGGCGAGAGGTTGGCGACCGGCCGCAGCTCTGGTCGCTGGATGCAACCAGCAGGCAACCTGCGACCCGTTGGCGGATTCGGCCAACGGTGGCAATTGCTCGCATTCGGCCATTCGGTGGGGGCAGCGGTCCTTGAACCGGCATCCGGAGGGTGGGTCCGCGAGATCGGGGACCTGGCCTTTGATGACTCGCAGGGCACCGGCCGCATGAGTGGCGGTGGGGAGGGCGTCCATCAGCGCTCGGGTGTATGGATGTTGCGGGTCGGCGAATAGCTGCGCCACCGGGGCGACCTCTACCAACTGCCCGGCATACATCACTGCCACCCGGTCGCAGACCTGCGCCACGATGCCGAGATCGTGGGCTACTAGCAGGTTTGTGGTGTGATGCTTCTTCTGTAGACCTGCCAGAAGGTCGAGAATTTGTGCCTGAATCGTGACGTCCAGAGCGGTGGTTGGCTCGTCGGCCAGCAACAGCACCGGGTCGTTCGCCAGTGCCGCGGCGATGACCACCCGCTGACGCATGCCGCCGCTGAGCCGGTGGGGCGGATCTGTGTAACGGGTCTCGGCCGCCGGGATGCCCACTTCGATGAGGAGCTCCAACGCCCGGGCCTTGGCCTGCTTGCGGCTCATCTTGCGGTGGGCACGTAGTGTCTCGGCAACCTGCGAACCGATGCTGAAGGTCGGGTCCAGCGAGGTAGCCGGATCTTGGAAGACCATCCCAATTTGATCGCCGCGAAGTTCACGGCGATCAGATTCGGACATTATCGTCAGATCGGCGCCCCGAAACAGAATTTCGCCCGTCACCTTGGCCGTCTCCGGCAGCAGTCCCATCAGCGCCATCGATAGCGTCGTCTTGCCGCAGCCTGATTCCCCGACCAGACCGAACGTTTCACCCTCGCTCAGCGAGAGGCAAACATCCTGCACAGCGGAGACGGACCCGTTTCGTCCGACATAATCGACACTGACGTTGCGCAACTCCAACAGTGCGCCCGTGATCGTCATCGGGTGACCTCATGTGGATCGAAACTACGCCTGAGGCCGTCGCCGACCAGGTTGAAAGCCAGAACAGTTATGGCAATCGCCAGGCCGGGGAAGATTTCGACCCATGGCGCCTGTTTCAGATAGTTGTGTCCCTCGGCCAGCATCAGGCCCAACTCCGGGGTGGGCGGTTGTGAGCCCAGACCCAGGAATGACAGTGCCGCTTCGATGATGATGGCAAAGGCCATCAGCACGCTGGCCTGGACCAGCGCCGGCCCGATGGAGTTGGGCAGTACGTGGCCTTTGATAATTGCCCAGTGTGAAGCACCCCGGGCCCGGGCACCGGTGACGTAAGCCTGACCACGCACCACCAGGACCGAACTGCGGACCACCCTGGCCATGATGGGAACATAAATAATGGCGATCGCGAGAAGCGCAACCAGTGCGCCCTGTCCGAGAATGGCGATCAACGAAATTGCCAGCAACAACGCCGGGAAGGCCAGCAGCAGATCAATGCCTCGCATTAGCACCAGATCCGTCCAACCACCGACATAACCGGCCAAAATCCCAATCGGCAGTCCGATCAGCATGGCGAGTAGTACCGATCCCACCGCGATGCTCAGGGTGACGCGGAAGGCGTACAGCACGCGACTGAGCACGTCACGGCCGAGATCATCGGTGCCAAAAGGATGTGCAGTGCTCGGACCAGTGAAAATCCTTGCGCTGTCTATGGTTTCCGGGTCATGCGGAGCCAGTAGTGGCGCCGCGATTGCGATCAGCACCAGAACCAGCAGGATCGACCACCCTACTAGTCCTTCTCGGCCACCGAGGCGTTCCGTCACCGAACGCTTGGCGGCACCACGTTTTACGGAACTGCCCACTGCTGTACTCACGCCGACACCGCCTCTTCAACCCGTGGGTCCAGCAAGCTGTGCAGCAGGTCAGTGAGCAGGTTGACGAGGATGAATAGACACGCGATGACCAGCACACCACCCTGCACCACGACGTAGTTCCGTTCGCTGATGGCGGTGACTACCAAACGGCCGACACCTGGTAGTGCGAACAGGTTCTCAATGACAATAGCGCCACCCAGTAAAACGCCGAACTGGATGCCGGTGACTGTCACGATGGGTCCGGAGGAATTACGCAGCGCGTGCAGTCCGATGATAGATCTGGGTCGT
>JBBSUU010000348.1:0-4031 GCA_038234115.1 Mycobacteriales bacterium | reverse complement strand
CGTCCGGGCGGGCAGCATTACGGAGAGGTGAGGTTAAGGCGTGACTGACGTAGCAGGGCCGGCGGAGGTAGCAGCGGCTCGGCTTGGCCTGACGGCTGGAAGCCTGGTGGCCGAGTTCGGATATGACGATGACGTCGACCACGATCTGCGGGAAGCGATCGAGGACCTGATCGGCTCGGACCTTCTGGACGAGGACGCAGATGATGTCGTCGATGCAGTCATCTTGTGGTGGCGGGAGACAGACGGGGATTTGACCGACGCGCTGGTAGACACCATGACGCCGCTGGCAGGTCACGGTTCGATCTGGCTCCTGACGCCAAAGACCGGTCGCGACGGCTATGTCGAACCTTCCGACGTTTCCGAGGCAGCGACGATTTCTGGCTTGGCTTCGACCTCGTCGTATTCGGCCGGTGCGGAATGGTCGATGACCCGACTCGTTCGCCCCAAGTCGGAGAAAAAAGTCCGCAACTAGCCACCGACCGCTTCGCGCGCCGGCTTGTTGGTGGCACAGAGGTCGGTAAGCGAGCGCCGCCCAGACCCCGTCGTCGAACGTTGAACCGAAAGGCTTCACTTATGTCACCCGAAGTAGGAACCACCGCACCAGATTTCACCCTGTCCAATCAGGACGGCGAAGATGTGACGCTGTCCTCGTTCCGTGGCAAACAATCCGTGCTAGTGGTGTTTTACCCGTTCGCATTCTCGGGCCTGTGCACCAGCGAACTCTGCGCCATCCGCGATGACCTCGGTGCATTCCAGAATGAGAGCGTCCAGGTGCTCGCCGTATCGGTTGACACCAAGTACTCGTTGAAGGTCTACGCAGACGCCCAGGGTTACAAGTTCCCGTTGCTGAGCGACTTCTGGCCGCACGGTGGGGTTGCCAAGGAATATGGCGTCTTCCTGGAAGAGCGTGGGATGGCCGTTCGCGGCACGTTCCTGGTCGATCAGGACGGCGTCATTCAGTTCGCCGAGGTCAACGGACCGGGGGAGCCGCGTGACCAGGCTGCCTGGAAACGTGCAGTTGACGCTCTGACTTCATGAGATAATTTCTGTCGGACGTTCGCCAGTCGAGCGTCCGGACGGGCGTGTAGCTCAGCGGAAGAGCATCTCGTTTACACCGAGACGGTCGGGGGTTCGATCCCCTCCGCGCCCACCACAATCCCTCCCGACCGTACAACGGGTGCGGCATCCAGTCGACCAAACCCGTACGGTCAACGGATGGGAATCTTCGAACCGGCCGAGCGTCGCTGGAAAAATGTTGACGGCCAATTGCGCACTTCGGTGCATGCCCGCAGTGGGGAGGCGCTCAAGGTTCTTGATGTGGACGGGCGCCCCACAGTCCGTCTGGAGTCCTACCACGACGAACTCTGGTTGGTCGACTCGGATGAGCTGCTCGTCAATGCCGACGCCAAGGGCCTGATGGTCCAGGGCATCTATGGTTTCGATGCCCGCGGCTTGAATGAAACGGCCGTCGAGCTCGGCAATTTCGCCCCTGGTGCGCAGATAGAGCTGGTGCGCGAACCTGAAAATTCCAAGGACAAAGACGCGATCGGCATCCGGACCGATGACACTGCGCAGATCGCCGGTTATGTGGGCAAACCGGTCGCTACCGGGTTGGCTCGGGCAATGGATGACGGTGTGGAATTGGCGACGTTGTGTCTACGCGGTGCCCCGGCCGGCGAGAGCTCCAGCAGGATAACCGTTCTGGTGGCAGAGTCTGCGCTGATGGAGTTCCTCAGGCGAAATCTTTGAGAGTGGGGGCAAGCGTCGCGGTTCGCGAAATAAGCGCGACTGGCCGGACACTGTCGCTGCGCGACCCGCTCCACGAACAATGGGAGAGTCGCTTCTAACCGGGCCCGCCGCCGGGGGATATTCGGTAGTCGGCGTCGAGTTCGGCGGTTGCGGTCGCCACCTGAAACCTCTTGTTGCAGCTATGACTTGGGTGCATCCAGCGATTCTCGCCGTCTCATTCGGGTCTGTGCAAGATTCGTTGCCGGTCGGTGGGTGTCTTGGTGAACCTGCCGGCCTTGACCTGATCGGCGGGATTTGCGCCCACCGAGAGCGGGACTTTCGCCTCTGCCACATTGGCGACCCGCGGGTGGACCATTGCTTTCGAACCATCAGGAGAGGGATACAGATGAAAAATGCCATGGTGATCTACGAATCCAGCTACGGAAACACTCACATTATTGCCGAAGCCATTGCCGATGGACTGCGCAAAAACTATGCAGTGAAGGTGCTTTCAGTAGCCTCGGCGATGTCGGCGGCGATCGCAGGGGTGGACCTGATCGTGGTCGGCGGACCCACCCACGTGCACGGGCTCAGCCGACCGCAAACCAGACGGGCCGCCGTCGGTGCGATCGGTAAGCCGGGGGTAACTCTCACCTTGGATGAGAACGCCTCAACTTCGGGTTTACGAGAATGGTTGGAAACTGTGAGTGCAGCCGGCACACCCGCAGCCGCCTTCGACACCAGAGTGGATGCACCGGCATTGGTCACCGGCCGGGCCTCGAAAGAGATCGGGCGTCATCTCGAACACAATGGGTTCAAGCTGGTCACAGAGCCGATGAGCTTCCTGGTGACGAAGGCAACCGAACTGTTGCCCGGCCAGCGGGAGGCTGCGCATCGATGGGGTGAAATCCTGGCGGGGATGGTTGCGTAGCAACTGATGTCGGCTTTCGCCGGAGCTTTGTAGGCCTGGGTCCCCCCCGGGCGGCGGGTCAGGGGGATCATCGTCATCCCCAGCTTCTTCGTCGGACGCAGATGAACCCGTGGATCACCGGTCGACGGGAGAGGCCGGGAACAATCTCAGATTGCCAGGTCTCCACACAGATGTACCCGCACTCCTACCTTTTCGAAGAATGCAGCCTTGGCCAGCAAGGCCTTGTCGGCAGTTGCCGCATCCGTTGCGTAGGCGACATTGGCGTGATTGGACTTGTGCCGGGCCATCAATTGGTCGCGACCGACACCGTGCAGCACCACATTCATGATCGGCCAGACCGAGGTGGTGCTGTCCAGTCGGCGTTGGGTTTCCGCCGCCGGCAGTTCGACAACGGTCCCGCGGCCAAGGTCTACATGCAGGGCCCCATCCATCACAAACACCCGGGACCAGACGATTTCGCCCGGCATGGAGACGCCGGATAGGGTGCCGCCGCCCAGCGGAAAGTACATCGGCGGCTGCCGCATGCTGTACGAATTCTGGTATCCGCCGTTGTGAGATGCCGGCACGGATCCGGAGATCTCGAAAATCCAGACAAATTCGTCATTGAAGGTTTCGCCCCAACGGATGTCGTGCAGGGTGGTGGCCGGATCAAGGCCCATCGAGGTCCAGATTCGATTGGTGACAAGGGAGTCGACCGCAACTCCTTCGTCAACCTCATTGAAGTGTGGAAGGGGAGCGTCTGGATACAGTTCTCGTGCCCCGTCACGGCTGAATACCGGCGGCCGAGATACGTTGTTCAGCAGGCCCTCTGCCAGATCGCTGGCCGGTACGACGTCTTTGAGGCCCTGCTGGTACTGGATTCCGATCGCGTCCAGCCCATAGTCGTCGGCAATCCGAACTGCCGCGATGTACATCCGGAATTGGGAGATCAACTGGGCGTCAGTGAGGTCGGTGGCCTCATCAGGCCCGGTGTGAAAGACCATTCCGGCCTCATCGAGCCACTCGCGGACTCCGGCGGCTTCGGCATCGGTGACCCGGTTCATCTCGACCACCAGAGCACTCTGGGACAGGCGTTCCTTGTAGATACCCAACGGATTGAGCAATTCGTCGTCGATGATCGCGTTGTACATTCCCATGCAGCCCTCATCGAAGACGCCAATGATGGCCTTGTCCTGGACCAGCTGATCTCCCAGGGCATGACCCAGCTCGGTCTCCTCGCAATCGGGCAGCGGGGGTAAGTCTCGCACGTGACTCAGATCGTGCTCCAAAACGCCGGTTGCCAGCCAAGTGCGGAGTCCCTCCCGGGCCCAGTCATCCGTGAAATCCGTACTCCACAAGGCCGAATAGGGGATTCCGGCTTTGGTCATGCTGG
>JBBSUU010000347.1:0-4052 GCA_038234115.1 Mycobacteriales bacterium | reverse complement strand
CGGCCAGCGCCGCCAGCCCACCGAATCCGACGCCTGTCAGCAAACCGGCAGCGCCCCAAAGGATCTGCTCGGACCGGAAGCCCTCCACGGTGAGCGGAGAATTCAGCGCGGCAAGCCGGGTTCGGACCGAACCCTGCCCCCCGACGAGTCGGTCCAACCAGCCGATGAGATCTTTCATCAGCGGCGCCGTGATTCGCCAGATCAACGATGCACCGGTGCGTCCCGGCGGGCTATTCGCGAGCAACCTCGAAGGTTTGGGAGTGTCTGCCAGATAAGGCGCGATCCGATCCGACAACGTCAGGCGATGCATCGGAGGTGCAGCGAGCACCGCCAGTAGCAAACCCCCCGCCGCCAGCAGTCCGAGCAACGCGCCGATCAGAACCAGATTCATCGGAGCACCCGACGGTCCTGCGGGAGCCGACCGATCCGCACCATAAGTCGGTAGGCACCAACAGTTACCAGCGCTCCGAACGTCAGGATGAACGTGCCCGTCGGAGTGTCGTAGGCAGCCAGGGTCTCCCGCTGAGTTGCCAGCAGCAACAGGACCAACCAGGGAGCGGCGACCGCCATCCGGGCCGCATTGACCGACCATGACTGTCTGGCGATCAACTCGTTGCGGGTCCGGGCGTCATCTCGAAGGACTCCGGACAGTGTGCCCAGCAGTCTGCCGAGATCTGTGCCACCAACCTCACGCGCAACCCGGAGAGATTCGCAAACCCGGTCACCGATCGGATCCGCCAACGCCGCTTTGAGCCGATCCAGGCTCTCATTGAACCGTCCGGTGGCCCGATAGTCGGCACCGAAATGGCGGAAGGGTTCGCGAATTGCTTCCGGGCCACGGACGCCGATGGCCGAAAGCGCCTCCGGCAGCGATAGTCCGGCCCGTACACCGGACGTCAGGTTGTCGACCACCTCTGGCCACACTTCCCGCAAATCTGCCTGCCGTCGCAGCCGAAGCCGATTGACCAGCACCCTGGGCAGCCCCAGGGCAAACGCTCCGATCACGGCGGCGACCGAAAGGGAGGCCGTGGCAACCGCCACCGCAACGAAAGCCAGCAGTCCGCAGCCGAGTTGCACGAGGGCAAGTTGGGTTGGTGAAATATTCGACAACCCCGCCTGGGCCAGCTTCTCCCGGGCTTTAGCTGCTCGTTTGTGGTTGCGAGGTAGCGCCGGGCGAGCGGTGAAGCCGTGCCAGATGAGCAGCAAGCCGATGCCGGCCAACAACCCGATGAACGCTCCCACGCAGCCACCGCCTTCGACCAGCTCCGGCTCCGGCTCCGCCAGCCGGCTGATAGGGGAGATCTTGCCCCACTGGACAAGGTAATAAAAGTCACGATTGTGAATGTGGACAACTTCCGGCACAGCTGTTGCCGTGCGTCACATTCGCACCATCTTCTGGGTGGCGCCAGGCGGTTACAGGTCTTGCTCCTGAGGCAACATCACCAGATCCCTGATGGCGACGTTGCGCGGTCGCGTCAACATGAAGAGCAAGGCCTGCGCGACGTCTTCGGAGCGCAGGCCGGTGCCGGCGTTCGCTTTTGCCTCGATCTCGGCCGGGTCGGTGATCCCCCAGAGCTCATTGAGGACCATGCCTGGCGCCAGCGACCCCACTCTGACACCGGACCCTTTGAGTTGTCGACGGACACCGTGTACCAGCGACTGCACTGCATGCTTGGACGCTGAATATATCGGCTCCCACTCGATCGCCTGGTGTCCGGAAATGGAGCTGGTCACCACGATGTCGCCCGCCCCCACCGCTCGCAGATGTTTGACTGCCGCCGCCACCGTATTCACGACTCCGGTGACATTGGTGGCTATCAGGTCCTGGGCCGCCGCCAGGTCGGTCTCCCAGATGTCCCCGGATAAGTACAGTCCGGCGTTGGCGACCACGATGTCCAGCCTCCCGAAAGCCTGGAGCGCGGCATCGACCATGGTCTGACCGGAAGCCGGATCCCGCACATCCGCAACGAGGAAACCCACAGTGCCCGGCGTCCCATCGGCGACAGCGGCCAACTTCGTAGCGGACCTGCCGACAGCCACCACGGACACTCCGGCGCTGGTCAAGGCGGCGGTCATCGCGCGCCCAATACCAGAACTCGCGCCGGTTACAACAGCTACCTTGCCGGCCAGCGGCGGCACAATCTGCTCACTCATTGTTCTCTTCCCTCTCTCAGATCCGGTTCAGGCCGCCGGCAGTCCGATGGCCCTGGCAACCACAGCTGCCCACAGCACGTTTCCCGGCTCGCTCGGATGCAACCCATCTTCAGTCAAGACCGACTCAAGGTCACCGGTTGCCCCGAACTCGTCGAAGACATTTATCAGCTCGTATGGCCCACCGCCGAACTCGGTTTCCAAAAGTTCGGCGGTGGTCTGCGCCTTCTCGGCGCCGAAGTCGAACCGCGGATTCTGTTCGGTGATGAAGATAGGCAGATCCGCTCCATAAAGATTGGTGAGAGTTGATGTCAACTGGCCGATCTCGTTCACAGCTTCCCGGGAAGTTCCGTTATTGTGGCCGTGGTTGATGATGACCAGGTCCGGATGTTCCGGCACCATCTGGTCGAAATAGTCGAGTGCGTAAGCACCCGTTTTCCCGGCCGCCGAGCCATTTCGGACGACAATCTGCGCCGCAGCCGTCGAGCCTGGTTCCGCCGGGTAATCCGTTGCGGTGTTTTCCTCGTAGCAGGCGCAGTCCAGATCCCAGTCATAGACGGTCACCGGCCGCTGATAGGCCCGACCCAGCCGTTTGCCCAGATAATGCACCCACCCATCCGCGCCGGTCCCGGTCGAATCACCGATCACGGTCAACGTCCAGGACCGATCGGCCTCGTTCAGTCCCACTGGACCGACCGCTTCGGGCGCCACAGCTGCATCGGAGGCCACTGCGGTGACGGCCGATGTAATGGCAGCGACCGCAGCCGGCGGTTGGACGGTCCGGGTAACGGTGACCCCAGGCTGTAGTGGGTCTGACACTGAAGCTGGATCTGAAGATGACGCAGGGCTGCAGGCGTCGATCAGAAGAGTGATGAGCGGCGCTATTACGACCGGGATTACGAATCTGCGCACTGCACCATTGTTACCCGCACTACCACCGGAAAAATGGCCGGGTGCGAATCGGAGTGGATTCGGTCTCGCGCCGATGCCGTTTCCAGCGCGGCGACGGTGGCCTTTTCTGCTGGCAACAGCCGAAGTGCAAATACGCCGGTCAAGTAGAACTTGACGGAGTAATGCGGATCCTGACGACCACGTCCAGGCTCCGAGTCACCGGTCGGCGGGCGGGTGGATGCGCACCGCGTAGGCTGTGCTGTTGTGCATCCAGACGACGTTGCCGATATCAAGGCGCTTGAAACCACCCTGACGAGTATCGAAACCGCGTTGGACGTGGATTCCATCCAGACTCAGATTGCCGGCCTCTCGGAGGCGGCCAGTGTCCCGGACCTGTGGAATGACCCGGAGAACGCCCAGAAGGTCACCTCCGCCCTGTCGCACGCGCAGGCCGAACTCAAGCGCATCTCCGACCTGCGGCAGCGGTTGGACGACCTGGATGTGCTGTTCGAACTCGGTGATGAAGACCCCGAGACGCTGGATGAGGCACGGTCTGAAGTTGGCGCCCTGCGAACCGACATCGAAGCGATGGAAGTGCGGACCCTGCTCTCCGGCGAATACGACATCCGCGACGCCCTGGTCACGATCCGATCCGAGGCCGGCGGTGTGGATGCGGCGGACTTCGCCGAGATGCTGATGCGCATGTACTTGCGTTGGGCCGAACGACACAATTACGCCACCGAGGTCTACGAGACCTCCTACGCCGAAGAAGCCGGCATCAAATCAACAACCTTCCAGGTCAAGGCCCCCTACGCGTACGGGACGCTGTCCGTTGAGCAGGGCACCCACCGGTTGGTCCGAATCTCTCCTTTCGACAATCAGGGCCGCCGGCAGACGTCTTTTGCCGGCGTCGAGGTGCTCCCGGTAGTCACCTCCACCGATGTGGTGGAAATCGATGAGAAGGAGCTTCGGGTCGACGTCTATCGGTCATCCGGGCCCGGCGGGCAGGG
>JBBSUU010000346.1:0-4060 GCA_038234115.1 Mycobacteriales bacterium | reverse complement strand
CTGCAGTAGCAACCCGAGAACAAAGTAGGGCAGTGGCGGAATTTCGAGTTCAGTGACGACGTGGTTGTCCCACAACGTGTAGGTGGCGATCGACAGGCCGGTGGCGATTCCCCAGACGACCCCGAGTTTGCGGGATTTCGAGGTGGGTAGTCGCCGTCCCAGCGCAATGACGAGAATACCGGCCACCACGGTGAGGGCCCCGAGCAACGCAAAGAGCGAGACTCGTTCGCCCAGAAAGATAATGGCCACCGCCATCGTCACCAGCGGTCCGGTACCCCGCGCCAACGGATAGACCAAATTCAGATCCCCGACCGCGTATCCGTGCTGCAGAATCAGCGAATAGAGGGTATGGAAGGTGGCCGTCAACAGCCCGGCCAGCAGCCAGCTGAGATTGGGCGAAATTCCATCATCCCAGACCAGAATGATCGCGATGGGAAGCCACAGGACAGCTGATCCCACGACGGTGAGCCACACGAACATCACCGCGTTCTCCGGCACCCGCTTCGCGGCGAAGTTCCAAAGTGCGTGCGCGATGGCAGCAATCAGAACCAGTACGAGCGCGTGAGGGGACATTGTTGGCACCGTATCGGGCTCAGGGGTTGAAGGGAAACTCGGAGGTTGCCCAGATGTTGATTGCGTGGGTGAGCAGCATCACCACAGCAACAGCGCAACGAATTGTCTTTTCGGGCATCTCATTAATGTCGGTCAAAACCGGCAAGCAACACCATCCGGATTCACCAAGCGGATCGAGGATGGGCGAGCGCACCAAAGAGGCCTGTTCGCTATAGAGAAATTCAGATAGGAAAGCATTCTCATGTCCCGCACCACCGGCACCACCACTTCCTACCGCTCCAATCGGGCACTTGCCCGCGAACGGCGCAACATGTGGCGACTGATCAACGAGCAGTCTTCTGGGACCATGCGCGAGGAATTGCTCGTGATGCACCAGATGCATATTGCCGCCAGCAAATAGCAATATCGGCTGTAAAAATTTCGTCAGCATAAAAATGATCCGCCCTCCGATGGAGTGCGGATCATTTTCATTCAGGCCCGGTTTCAGTGCGGTCGGTCAGCGGAGGGGATCGTCGGCCGCGGCCGCTGCCCCCAGGTCCTGGGCCGGCGCTGCGGTTGGGGGTGGTGACGACGGTCCAGCCAGGTATTTGATCGACGCATTCAGGCAAGCAACGATGGGCACGGCAAGCAGTGCACCCGTGATGCCGATCAGAATGACGCCGGCTGCAATTGACAGTGCAACACCCAATGGATGCAGGCTGACCGCTCTGCCCAGCAGGACGGGTTGCAGCACATGACCTTCCAGTTGCTGCACCAGGATGACGACGGCCAGGATGATCAAGGCCTGAATTGGTCCCAACGTGACCAGCGCGACCAACACCGCCACCACTCCGCTCAGCAGGGCGCCGATGATCGGGATGAAGGAGGCCAGAAAGACGAAAGCTGTCAGCGGGATGGCCAACGGAACACCAACGGCGAACAGACCGATACCGATCCCCACGGCGTCTACGAAAGCGACCAGGACGGTGGCTCGCACATAGCCGCCCAGGGTCGTCCAGGCCCGTTGTGCGGCTTCATCGATCTGAGATTTAGCCCGCTGCGGTGCCAGGCCAAGGATCCAGTTCCAGATCCGGCGGCCATCCCGCAGGAAGAAGAACAAGATGAACAGCACCAGCACAAATCCGGTGATGACATGGCCGGCCGAGGACGCGGTGTTGACCGCGCCAGAGGTGAGCGCATCCTTGTTCGACACGACACTTTCCTTGACGGAGGTGACCGCGGAGTTGATCTGCTCCTGCGAGAGTTTCAGCGGTCCGGTCACCAACCAGTTCTGAACCTTGTCCAATCCTGCCGACACCTGATCCGCCAGATCCTTGGCACCGAAGATGAACTGCCGCACGACCAGCGTGATTACCCCACCGACCAGAACCAACCCACCGACGAAGACCAACGCCGCCGCCACTGAGCGCCTCATGCCCCTGTTCACCAACGCCTGTCGAACGGGATTCAGCAGCGCATTGAGTAACAGCGCAATCGCTACCGGAATGGTGATCTCGGAAACGAACCCGACGAGGTAGAGAACCAGCGCCAGCGCACCGACGACGGCAAGAAAGCGCCAAGACCAGGCTGCGGCGATTCGCATCCCAGGGGAGACAGTATTGGCGATATCCCCGGCCGAACGGGTTCGCAACTCCAACGGGCGAACGTCCGGTACAACAACCGGGCCGTCACCGGCAGATAGGGATGGCTTTCTTTCGGTCATGACGAAGAACTCCAGATAAGTAGGAAACAGGCGGCGCCATCACCTACTGGGAATGACCTAAATAAATCATTGCACCCCGCGAGGCGAACTATGGGTGGCAACAGGCGGGTCAGAATACGAACAGATACAGCGCAGTTACGTCGCCGCCACCGGGTTCCAGTTGTCGGCCGCTAAACCGGCTCCGTCCTCAGTCTTTGCGTCGTGCCGGCTTTGCCGGCGGTTCCTCGGCGGCCCGATATCCGTCCTCGAGCGACTGCTGTTCGTCCACTCGGCGCTTGATCCGTCCCAGTCCGGGAATGTTGCCCAGGATGTCGTTGAGTTCTCTGGAAACATCGAGCAGATCACGCAAGTCGGGGGCGACGGTGCCCAGCGTGTCGAGGGTGGGCAGGATGTCCCTGGTCAATTTGTCCACCAGTTCCGGCATCGCGTCGATCAAAGAAACCATCGCGTCGACCTCCCCTGGACTCGTCGTTTCCGCAAGTTTGGTCACGATAGGCTCCAGCGACAGCAGCGCAGGTTCATACCGGTCCAGTAGCGGCTCCACCCGGGCCAGCAACGCAGCTGTCCTGGCCGTCACGGCGCCGGCGGCTGTTACCACCGCATCCGCTCGGCCATGCGTGCGTTCCAACTCACCGATCAGCGCATTGACCCGGGGCACGATCGTTTCTACCTCGGCTATCAGGACCGCAACCCTGGACACCAGCCCGATCATCTGTTCTGCTGCCCGCACACCTTGGGTGGTCAGGCGCAGTAGGTCAGCCGGTCCTGGTAGGTCGGTCAACTTCATCAAGAACGACAGATTCGGCATTTTTGCAAATGGCATACTCACCTTTGTAACCTGCCCATTTCGAGCTTGCCATACACCACAGTGCACCGTATCCCGAGAATGGTTACAGAGGCGCAGGTGACCATTTTTTGGCCCTCTGCTCAATCCTCAAACCCGGCTTACCGGCGCGGCCGGCTGACTACGCTGGGGCCGGTGTCTCGCTTTCGGAATTACCTGATCATCATTCTGGGCTGTGGATCGCTCCTGGGCTGCACGGTCTCGCCGACAACCCAGCCATCCGGGACCAACGCAGTCGAGATCAGCGCACCTACCGCGACGCCGAATCCGGTTGCCGCCTATCAGTTGTTCGCGCCGGATTCGGTGGTTGACTATCAGCTGGGGGGCAGTTATCCACCCGCCCCCAAGGTGACGGTGGTGACCAGGGACAGTACCGATCAGCCTGCTGCCGGCCGCTACTCGATCTGCTATGTCAACGGGTTCCAAACACAGCCGGGCGTTGACTGGCCGTCACACCTGGTTCTCAAAAAGGACAATGGCGAACCGCTGATCGATGAGAACTGGCCGGACGAGAAGATTCTGGATATCTCCACCGACGTGAATAAAGATGAGATCGCCGCGCTTCTTGACGCCTCGCTGAAATCATGTGCCAGTAAGGGTTTTCAGGCCGTAGAGTTCGACAATTTTGATTCCTACACGCGCTCCGGCAGCCAACTGACTGCCAATGATGCGAAGAAGTTCGCCGGTAGATTGGTGAGCCGCGCCCACCGGCTCGGTCTGGCCGCGGGTCAGAAAAATGGTGCCGAACTGCTGCAAAGTGGTCGAAGTGAAGTCGGGTTCGATTTTGCTGTGGTGGAGGAATGCGATCAGTTTCAGGAGTGCGCGACCTATACCGATGTTTACGGCCCACTGGTGATAGATATCGAGTACACCGATGCCTTGCGTCGACCTTTCGCAAAGTTCTGCGCCGACCCGGAGCGTCCACAAATTGCTTCGCTCCG
>JBBSUU010000345.1:0-4067 GCA_038234115.1 Mycobacteriales bacterium | reverse complement strand
GTCGGGCCGTTCCGAGCGTCAATTTGGCTCCGGATGTTGCCGACGCCATGCGATCTTGGTGCCACCATCACGGTGATTTCCCGACAGGCGCTGCCCGGGGGGTCAACCCCTACCTGCGCCAAGTTGCACCGGCCTGCCGCCGATCACGCGAAGTCCATTACCGTTGATACCAACCGATTTATCCCTGACCACCTGACGAGAGGTGTTTGCGTGATTGATTTTAGTGTTGGCGCGCCAGTGACCGGTGATCTGGACGTTCGTTGGATTCATGGCTCCCCACCTCGTGGGACCCGGCGCGATCCATCCGTCCAAGTCCACTGGCACGACCCGAAGACGGCTGTACTGCGTCAGAGCAAGGATGTGACCTTCGAGGCGCCCTTCTTGTTCCTGCTTTTCGGCAACGACCGGGCGTTGCTGCTGGACACCGGCGCGACGCACGACGACAGCATCAAAATTGAGGTTGACGCGCTGATCGAGGCCTGGCTCCTGCGCAACCCGCGTTCGGGGTATGAGCTGGTGGTTGCCCACACCCACGGGCACGGTGATCACTGTGCCGGTGATGCCGCATTCGCCCAGCGCCCCAACACGACGCTGGTGGGCACCGACGTCGATGCGGTTGCCGGCTTCTTCGGTTTTGTGAACTGGCCGGTGGACGTGGTCCAGTTCGATCTGGGTGGCCGCACCCTTGATATCACGGGGATTCCGGGGCACGAGAAGGCGTCGATAGCGATTTACGATGCGTGGACCGGGATCTTGTTCACCGGCGATTCGGTGATGCCGGGTCGGCTCTACGTGCCGGACATGTCGGCGTTCTCCGACAGCTTGCACAGACTTGTCCAGTTCAGCGCTCAACGCCGGGTGCGACTCGTCCTGGGTAGTCACATCGAGATGACGTCCACCCCCGGGCGCGATTACTACAAGGGCTGCCGCTACCAACCGGACGAGGTAGGACCCGCTATGACGCCCGCCCAGTTACATACGGTCCAGGCGGCGGTCGCGGCGGTGGCGGACCGCCCCGGGATCCACCGTTTCGACGATGTCATCATCTACAACGGCATGAACCGCAGGTCGCGGGCGCGTCTGGCCGCCCGGGCGACCGCCGGCGCAATGCGGGACAGGATGCGTGGCTCGCGCCTGCTGCGGGGGCACCGCGATCCTGAGCAATGAGCACGGCGGCCATGCGGTCACGTGCTCGTACGCGGGGCCGATCCCGCCGGCAAATCTAGAGCACTTTGGACAAAAATGCGCGGGTTCGGGCGTGCTGCGGGTTGCTCAGGACATCCCGCGGCTTTCCGGACTCGACAATGCACCCGTCATCCATGAACACCAGCGTGTCGCATACCTCTCGGGCGAACGCAATTTCATGCGTCACGACCACCATGGTCATGCCGTCATCGGCCAGCTTCCGCATGACGTCCAGCACGTCTCCGACGAGCTCTGGATCAAGCGCCGACGTGGGTTCGTCGAACAGCATCAGCTTGGGCTGCATCGCCAGCGCACGGGCAATCGCAACCCGCTGCTGCTGACCACCGGACAATTGCGCCGGATAATGGTGGGCGCGGTCGGCCAGCCCCACTCGGTCCAGCAGCGCAATCGCCCGGTCGGAAACAGTGCGCTTTGCCTCATGCCGTACCCGTACCGGGGCTTCCATCACGTTCTGCAGGGCCGTCATATGAGGAAACAAATTGAACCGTTGGAACACCATCCCGACATCGCGCCGCTGCTGGGCGACCTCGCTTTCGCGCAATTCGTAGAGCTTGTCTCCCTGGGCGCGATACCCGACCAGCTGACCATCGATGCGGACGGACCCGGAAGTGACTCGCTCCAGGTGGTTGAGGCAACGCAGCAGCGTTGACTTCCCCGAGCCGGATGGTCCCAGCAGACTGGTCACCTCGCCGGGGCGAACCTTGAGATCCACCCCTTTGAGCACCTCCAGCGAGCCGAAGGATTTGTGCACCCCGGTGACGTCCACCATCAGGGTGGCCTGCGTATCCGGGGCCGTCATCGATCCACCCTCGGTGTCGTCACGCGTCCGGGTCTAAGGTTGGCGGCCAACCGGGACGTCAGGGTGCGGCGATCGTTGCCGGTGTTGTGACCGCGCTGGAAGCGCCGTTCCAAGAGCATCTGGCCGTAAGTGAAAATGCTGGTCAAGACGATGTACCAAACGCTTGCGACGATCAGCATCTCCATCCTGGTGAAGTCCACCGCTCCGATTGCTTGCGCCTTCGTGAGAAGGTCACCGGCACCGATCACGGCCACCAGCGAGGTGGTCTTGAGCAGGGTGACCAACTCATTCCCGGTCGGCGGGATGATGACGCGCATCGCCTGCGGGAGCACGATCCGGCGCATCACCAGTGTTTTTTCCATCCCAAGTGCTTCTGCCGCCTCGACCTGTCCACTGTCCACCGACTGGATGCCGGCCCGAACGATCTCCGCCATATACGCGGACTCATTGAGCGCCAGCGCCAACAGTGCGGCTCCGAACGGGGTGATCAGATCGTTCGTGTTAAGCGAAAAATCACCAAAACCGATGGTGGGGAAGAAAAGTGCAAGGTTGAACCACAGCAATATCTGAACCAGCACCGGGGTGCCGCGGAACAACCAGATATAGGCACCGCTCATTGTCCGCAACAGGGCGTTTGTAGACAGTCGCATGACGGCCAGGACTACTCCCCCGACCAAGCCCAGCAGCATGGAGGCGATGGTGAGCCAGATTGTGATACCCAAACCATCGAGGATGGCCGAAGCCGTCAGGCGTTCCCCGATGATTCCCCACTGGATGACCTCGTTGGAGGCAATTGCCTGAATGAGCAGGACAACCAGCCCGATGACGACCACCGCCCCCACCCACTGACCCCAGTGCCGGACCGGAACAACCTTGGGTGAGGTCGGGGCGAGACCGGCTGCGGCCGGCTGCCCCTCGGTCACGACGTGCCGGCGTTGATGGTGATCTTCTGGAGCGCACCGGCGCCGAGTTCCCGGGCGTCCAGGATCTTCTTGTAGGTCCCGTCATCGACCATCGACTGATACGCAGCCTGGAACGCATCACGCAGTTGGGTATCTTTCTTCAGGAATACCACTCCGAGCGGGATAGGCAGAATCGTCTCGGCGTTGGCAACTTCGAAAGCCTTGCCACCGCTGATCTTTGCGGCGTTGTAACGTCCCACCGGCTCCTGCGTGAAGCTGGCCGAGGCTCGCTTGGATTGGACCTGCAGCAGCGCGTCAGTGTCAGTCGGGAGCGCGGTGATCGTTATCTTGTTGTCAACGCACTCCTTGGTGTTGAAACCGTTGAGTAGGGCTTCCTGCGCGGAGGACACCAGCACCGTGACGGACTTACCGCACAGGTCGGCGATGCCCTTGATGTTCTCCGGATTGCCGGCGGGCACCACGATGGCCTGGCCGGACTGGAAATAGTCGACGAAATCGAATTTCGCCTGCCGGGCCTTCGTGTCCGAGACAGCCGCGAGGATCACCTGGTAGCGGCCACTTTCCAGGCCCGGAAGCAGTCCGTCGAAGGCGGTGTTGGTCAGTGTGTAGGTGATACCGAGCTTCTTGGTGGCCGCATCCATCAGTTCGATGTCCAACCCGATCACGGTCGTTCCATCGGTGTCGAGATATTCATACGGCGGGTAGAGCGCTTCGGTGGCGATCTCCAGGGTTTTCGACGATTGAACCTCGGCGGGCAGCATTTCGAACAACTTCTGGTCCGAGTTCCCAGCGCTGCTACCGGCCGCGGAGGTTGAAGAATCGGCGCTCGACGTCGTGGACGCTGAGTCCGAGGCGCCTGCTGATCCGGATGATGATGCCGATCCGGATGACGCAGCGGCGGATGACGCTGGGGACGACGCAGCAGAGGCAGCCGTGGAGGCTGCGGTGGACGCAGCGGTGGAGGTGGCGGTCGAATCACTGCTGCCGCAGGCGCTCAGCAGGATCGCGGCAAGTGGCAGGGCCAGCCAACGGACCGATTGGGTTCTGATTTTCACTGGTGTTCCTTCAATGGTGATGGTGCGGCGGAAATGGGTGGGATGATGAATCAAATTGCCAGGTCAGTTCTTGGCGGAGCGTGG
>JBBSUU010000344.1:0-4073 GCA_038234115.1 Mycobacteriales bacterium | reverse complement strand
GCATGCTCGGTGTCAAGGCCGCCGGTCAGGACACACTGGCGCAGATCGTGAGTATCGTGCGCGCATTCCCGCAAGTGCACCGGGCTGATCTGATGGTCTCCGTCGGCGTCATCGTGATCGTGTTGGGTCTGCGACGGGTCGCCCGGAAGATCCCCGGGCCATTGATTGCCGTGATCATCGCGATCGCCGTGAGTTGGGCTGCGGACTTGTCCGAACACGGGGCGGCTGTGGTCGGATCCGTCCCTGGTGGACTGCCGCACTTTGCGCTCCCCGCGCTGGGCTGGCACGACGCCACCGTGCTGCTCGGCGCCGCGCTCTCGATGTTCGTCGTCATCCTCGCGCAGAGCGCGGCGACCTCGCGCGCCTACGCCGTGAAATACGACGAGCATTTGAGCGAGGACACCGATCTTGTCGGTCTGGGCGCCGCCAACGTGGTCGCCGCGTTCACCGGTACGTTCGTGGTCAACGGTAGCCCGACCAAGACCCAGATGGTCGACAGTGGTGGCGGGAGAAGCCAGCTGTCCCATCTCACGACGGCCTTGGTGGTCCTGCTCGTGCTACTCCTGTTCACCGGGCCGCTGGCCTATCTACCGAGCGCGGCCTTGGGAACCGTCGTTTTCCTCATCGTGATCGAGCTCATCGACATCAAGGGCCTGCGACGCATCCTCGCCTGCCGGCGCCACGAGTTCGCCATCGCGCTACTCACGACCACGGCGGTGGTCGTCCTCGGTGTCGAGCAGGGCATCGCGATTGCCGTCGTCGCGTCGATCATCGAGAACCTGCGACACAGTTACCGACCGCTCAACAGTGTGCTGGTGAAGTCCCAGGCCGGGCACTGGCAGCAGAATCCGGTCCTGCCCGGCGCGCGGACCGAGACCGGAATCGTGGTCTACCGATTCGGCACCAGCCTCTACTACGCCAATGCCTCCCGCCTCATGGAAGACGTGACCGCCCTGTCGGCTCAGGGCGACCCGCTGCGATGGTTGATTCTGGATGGTGCGGCCATCGGCGATATCGACTACACGGCGTCGGCGGTGCTGGCCCGGGTCGTGACCCACCTGCACAGCCGAGACATCCGTTTCGGGCTGAGCACCGTCCTGGGTCCGGTGCGCGCGCAACTGGACCGGTACGGAATCAACGCCACTCTTGACGCCGACGCCTACTACGACACTCCTGGCGAAGCGCTCGAGGCATTCCACTCCGCCGAAGGAGCTACCGAGGCCTGACTCCGCACAGCACCCGTCCACCCTGGATCACCACTCGCGCAGCGCTTTCGGTCCACAACACGGTGGGATCCTCGAAAGGATTCGCCGGCAGGATGACCAGGTCGGCGGCTGCCCCGGCGGCGATCCGTCCCAGATCCTCGCGACCCAGCAAATCGGCATTGACCGATGTCGCGCTCCGCAGGGTGGCCAGTACACCGGCGACCTCGCATTGCAGTCGAAGCCCCTGCAATTGCTCATCTTCCAGTTCACCCATCAGGTCGGTTCCGAATCCGACCGAAACGCCGGCCGCAAGGGCGAGTTGGACCGCCTCTTTGCCGGCCGCCAGCACCTGCGCGTTCTTCTCCTGCGACACGACTGAAAGCCCGAGTTCAGCTCCCCGGCGGCTCATTGCGTCGTAGGTGATAAGAGTGGGCACCAGGTAAGCGCCGGCATCTGCCATCAGCTCGGCAGTTTCGCCATCCAGTAGGTTTCCGTGCTCGATCGATCGCACCCCACACCGCACCGAGTGCGCGATTGCCTCGGGTGAATAACAGTGGGCGGCAACGTAACTCCCCCGGCGCGAGGCCTCATCCGTGACAGCCCGGACCTCCGCTTCGCTGTACTGCGGGGCCCGGATCGGATCGGTCGGCGAAACCACGCCACCGGAGGTCATGATTTTGATGGCATGGGCGCCGCGCTGGAAGCGGCGTCGTACCGCCACCCGCAGATTCTCCACTCCATCCACCACTTCGGCCAGATGGTTGCCGCTCGCACACAGGTCGCGGTCACCGGGTCGGGAGTCGCCGTGGCCGCCGGTCTGGCTCAGTGCCGGACCGGTATAGAGGTACCGCGGCGACGCGATCAATCCGGTGCTGATCGCTCTGGCCAGACCCGGGTCACCACCGGCGACATCGCGCACGGTGGTGAAGCCTCTGGCCAGGGTGGCCGCCAGCCGGGCGGCGCCGGCCAATGCGATGTAACTCAACGGGCTGCTCTGCAGATCGAGCAGATCCAGGCTGGTGCCGTAAGCGTGGAAGTGGGCATCGATCAATCCCGGAATCACGGTTCCGCCGCCGGCGTCGACCAACTCCGCCTCTGGGTCGCCGGCGCCGCCGATACCGATGATCCGGTCATCACGCACGTGGATCGGCCCGGCAAAAAGCTCTCCGGACGTCCCGTCAAAAACTCTCGCGTTGATGATGCTCAATCCTGAGTTGCCCATCCCCCACCTCTCCCTGTTCGGTGCACTTTCGTCCCGGGCTCAATATTGAGGATCACCGGCCGCCCTTGAAGATCCGGGTCAGCTTGTCACGAGCGGCATCATCGTCCACCACTACCGCCCGGCCACCCACCGTTGGCGCATCGGGCTCGACGGTCCCCCGTCGACTACTCGGGCGAATCTCTACCCGCGCGTCGTTTCGCAGTCGTTTGACCTTGCCACTTTCCTTTGGGGTGGTAACGATCAGGTCCGTGCCGTCCAGCGCAATCCATACCGGCGAAGAGACTGCGACTCCAGATCTACGAAAGATGGTCAGCGAAACGAATTTTGCCGCTCCCAACCGGGTGAACGCCTGCACATCAGATGTCATTAATTTCCTTCGTCGTGGGTCATCGGGCATCTTCCATCGATCGTGGGTCCCACTTGACGGCGGGGTAGGCAACTCCCCGTCGACGGTCCGAACGGGGAACACCCCGACTGCTCGCGAGCTTGTTTATCGCGCATCGGCATTCGGATCGCACTGCCACCCACAAATAGGTGAAAATCTTTCGATCTGGGTATGTTGCCAACGCCAGAGGCATTCAATTCCCCTTTGCCACGCGTCCGTTCGGGTGGTCCTGGACGTGACCTTCGGTCCAGGGCAGGGACGCGCAGCATCGAAAGTAGGACGGTAGCCATGACTTCAACGGTAGACAGCACGACGGCAGCCGATGCTGTCGTCATAAATTCTGATCAGCACAATTCACAACAGAACAACTCGGACCTGCGCAATTCAGGTCAGCTGCCGCCTGCGAGCAGACATCCGTTGGCCGCTCCGCCGGCGTTTCTCTTCGATTCCGCTGAGAACGAAAGTTGCTGGCGAGCGCGTTTCGCCGCCACCCGGGTTGGCCTACCGGATCCGGCCCGTGACGAACCGAACAACACCGTGCTGGTCTCGAATGTCTCCGGCAAATACGAATTGCATTTCTGGCGGCCGGGCAGCGCTGAGTTGCCCCAGGCGACCGCGCGGAAGGACGGCACCACGCAGGGTGGCCTCTCACCGGATGGCAACCAACTCTGGTGGTTCGAAGACACGGCCGGCGACGAGTTCGGGCAGTGGCGGGTACAGCCGTTTCTCGCCGGCTCCGAGCAGGCCACCGAGGCGCTACCGGGAGTCGAGCCTGGATATCCGGCCGGTTTGGAGGTCGGCGCGCATGTCGTGCTCGCCGGTTTTTCCGATGACGACGGCACTCGTATTCACCTGCGCCGGAATGAAAACACCTCGATCGTCTACAGCCACACCGAAGATGCCGGCGTTGGCGCGTTGTCCCGCGATGAATCGATCTGGGTGCTCTCCCATTCCGAACACGGCGACTCCCGCTATCCGGCATTGCGAGCGCTGTCGGTGCAGTCCGGTGATGTTCTCGGCGAACTCAGCGACGCCCCCGGCCAGGGTTTGAATGCCGGCCCCTTCTCGCCGGTTGTCGGTGACCAGCGGCTGTTGGTCGGACACGAACGTCACGGACGCGAGGAACTGCTGATCTGGGATCTGGCAACAGGTTCGGTGACGGAATTGGCGATCGACCTGCCCGGGGATCTGGATGCCGATTTCTATCCGGATGCGTCGGCGCTGTTGATCGTGCATACCCACGCCGCCCGGACCACTCTGC
>JBBSUU010000343.1:0-4090 GCA_038234115.1 Mycobacteriales bacterium | reverse complement strand
GAAGTCTTGGGCACCCTCAAGGGAGGGGCGATGAAGTTCGGGCAGGCTCTGAGCGTGTTCGAGGCAGCGCTGCCCGAAGAAGCGGCTGCGCCCTATCGAGAAGCGCTGACCAAACTGCAGAACAACGCACCCGCGATGGACGCGAAAACCGTCCGCGGTCTGATGGTCACCCAACTCGGCACCGGCTGGGGGAAGTATTTCCGCGAGTTCGATGACGCTGCCGCAGCGGCGGCCAGTATCGGCCAGGTACATCGGGCGGTGTGGAAAGACGGCCGCGAGGTCGCGGTCAAGCTGCAATATCCGGGCGCTGCCGATGCGCTGACGGCGGATCTCAACCAGCTGTCCCGGATGGGTAGATTGATCGGGCCGCTGATGCCCGGAGTTGAATTCAAGCCGTTACTGGCCGAACTCAGAGAACGAATTCTGGAAGAGGTCGATTACGCCGCCGAAGCGGAAAATCAGCGAATATTTGCCAAGGCCTATGCCGACGATCCCGAGATTGCCATTGGCAAAGTGGTCGCCAGCGCACCGCAGCTCATCGTCTCTGAGTGGGTCCATGGTCGTGGCATGGCAAGCATCATCAGCAGCGGGACCACCCAGGAACGCGACCTGATGGGGCGGCTGCTGACTGAGCTGCACTTCTCTGCGCCGGCCAGGGCAGGTCTACTGCACTCCGATCCGCATCCGGGCAACTACCTGATGCGCACTGATGGGCGTCTGGGAGTCATCGATTTCGGCTCCATTGCGCGGATGCCGAACGGAGCCGCGCCCATGATCGGCCGATTGGCCCGACTCTCCATCAACGGCGACGCCGATGGTGTGAAGGCGGGGCTGCGCGCCGAAGGCTTCATCCCGCCCGGGTTCGATCCCGATGCGCAACTCCTGATGGATTATCTGGTTCCCTATGTCGAACCGTTGCGGCATGAAATTTTTCACTTCACCCGCAGTTGGATGCAGCAGCTGGGCGCGCGCATGAGCGATTTTTCCAGTGCCGAACTCAAGATGGCCCGCCGGCTCAATCTTCCGCCCTCGTATTTGATGATCCAGCGCGTCACCCTCGGGTCGATCGGTGTGCTCTGCCAACTCGATGCCACAGCGCCGTTCCGCGGGATCGTGGAACGCTGGCAACCCGGCTTTGCCGAATAGCTCGTCGAACTCCACTTTCTACAAACGCCGCAGCGACGTCGGCGACTACCAGTAATTCTGGTCCAGCTTGGCCTCTATCGACCTGAGGTTGGCCCGAGCGCAGTCCCGGCAGATCCAGATCGACCCTCGAAGTCGGTCCAATTCCAGCACCCAGGTAAGTTGTGGTTCCTCGGCGCTCCGGCCGCAGTAGGAGCAGGTGATTGTAGTCATGATCGGCCCAGGGTAGTGCCGACCGCAACGACGGGGCAACGCTGATCAGTAGCGCAGCGCGATATCAGCTACCCCACACTGTGTTTCACCGCCCCAGCCCGCGACGATGACGAGCGCCGGTATTGGCGTCACGCTGCGCCTGCCCACGCGGCTGCCCGGCGGATTAGTCCGGGCAACCGCGCGGCTGCCCCGCGGATTAGTCCGGGCAACCGCGTGGACGACGCCGCATCAGTTCAGCACCGATGTCCGACACCCTTTGGTTGGATCAGCGGGCAAGGAAGTACTGGCGCACCGAACGACGATTCAGTTTCGAGGACCGCGGGTCGGCCGCTTGCCTGCGTGCGGTCCGAAACCGTTCCGCCTCGTTTTGGAGTTCGCGCATTCGGTCACGCGCGAGATCTTCATTCATCAACATCTTTTTCAGACTCCTATAGGTTCGGCAATTGATATGCCGTTGAAAATGCAAGTGGGGTGAAGCTTTTCGGAGCGGAAAGCCGACTTCGGACCTTCTTGGCAGTGTCCGCCGTTGGCGGACCGGGCTGAAGTTGGACGGCCCTACTGGATCGAGGTGAAATCCACAGATCCGTCCGTTGGCCGTGTTCACGCCGCGACCTTGCGAGGTCGACCACGCGGACGCTTACGGGCGATGACGACACCATGCTCAAAAATCTCGCCGCCCCAGACCCCCCACGGCTCCTGCCGCGCGATGGCACTTGCCAGGCAGGCCACGCGGGCCGGGCAATCGCCACAGAGCGTCTTGGCCCTTTCCAAGTCGGTCGGCCGCTCTGCGAAGAACAGATCGGGATCACCGACATGGCAAGGCAAGTCGTCGGCGAATATCGGATCTTCGATTTCGCTCATAAGTAGGTTCAACATCTGCTGATCACCTCCAAGGTGAATAGCTGTGTGTCCGGGCCGGGCGGTCCGCACACCAAAAATTGGGTGGGAAGCCGGTTGGGGATACACAACGGCCGCGGTAGCCATGAAGGCTGATCCGCGGCCGGAGGTGAGCTTTGTTGCTCTAGGCGAGCAGCTCTCCCCGGAACCGACGGGTGCTGAAATCGGCATTCTTCCGCTGGCGCGTGACGCCAGGAAATGCCGAGACTCCGTGCGGAGTCATCTCCGCAACGCCTGGGGCCTCAGCAATGCTGAGCAGTGTGTAGATGCTCATTGCAGACCCTCCAATCGTTGCGGCCGCTCCCGTCGAGGAGAGGCATAGTGATGGCCGAAGGTTTCTTTGGCTCGAGAAGGAGACTATTGCGACGGTCCGAGTGCGCGCAACTTATTTAACGAAATTTCTTAGAATTCTTTCGCCCGATACCCGACCGGCAGCTCAACCGATACCGGAAACCAGTCGTCATGATCACGAAATCCATTACTGAGAAACGACTTTCATCCCAGCACGCTTGATACTCCTGGTGACCAGAGCGAGCACATCGGCACCGAAGGAATCCAGCTTCACCCGACCAATTCCCGGAATGGCCAGCAGCGCGGCGTCATCTACCGGGCACCGCTCCGCAATGGCCAACAACGTGGCATCAGTGAAGATGACATAAGGCGGCACAGACTTCTCACTTGCCAGGCTTCGCCGCCATGCCTTGAGCTCATCCATCAATTCCGGGTCAGCAGTGGACGGGCAGTTCGCGCAACGGCCGGTTTTGATCTCTACCGGGGTGGCCAGAGCGCCACCGCAGAACCGGCATCGGCCGGGGGCGGTCCGTCCACCAAATTTGTTGGTCGGCAACGCTTCCGGTGCCAATCCGTTAAGGAACCGACTGCGCCGACGGGTCTTTCGACCGCCCTCAGATCGGGACAGCCCCCAGGACAGGAAAAGTTGCTGCTTGGCTCGAGTCACCCCGACATAGAAGAGCCGGCGTTCCTCCTCGACCTCATCGGGGGTTTCGGCATGTTGAATCGGCATTGTGCCGTCGGTCAGCCCGACCAAGAACACGGCCTCCCACTCCAACCCTTTGGCGGCATGCAACGACGCCAGGGTGACACCCTCGACCGTTGGGGCATGCTGGGCTTCGGCCCGCTGATTCAGTTCGGCCACCAGGGTGGCCAGCGTCGCAAACGGGTCCGCATCGGCCAACGACTCGGCGACACCGACCAGCGCCACCAACGCGTCCCACTTGTCCCGCAGCGCACCCGGCGCGGGCGCGTTCCCGGTCAGGCCGAGTTCGGCCAACACCTGCTTGGTTTGCGGCACCAGTACCGATTGCGGCCGATCCGAACTTGGTGCGTCTGGACCGTCCACGATGTCCGGGGTTTCCGGCGGGACCACACCGGCGGTGGGTCCCTGCGCCTGAACAGCCTGTCGCTCGGCTGCGACCCGAAGGGCATTCATCGCCTGTCGAACCTCGGCCCGTTGAAAAAATCTCTCGCCGCCGCGGACCAGGTAGGCAACGCCGGCCGTCGCCATGGCCTGTTCGAAATTCTCCGACTGCGCATTGATCCGGTAGAGCACCGCGATTTCCGAGGCCGGTATGCCACCGGCGATCAGGGCCTTGCAACGTTCGGCCACCAATCGGGCTTCGGTCGCCTCATCGGGATGTTCTGAATAGACCGGTTCCGGTCCGTCTGCCAGCACCGGACGCAGCCGCAGTCGCAGTCGGGCCGACGCACCGGTAGCACCGGCGATCACCCGATTCGCCAGGCTCACCACCTGCGGAGTGGATCGGTAATCCCGCTCCAGCCGAATCACACTGGCACTGGGATACTTCTGGTCGAAGTT
>JBBSUU010000342.1:0-4097 GCA_038234115.1 Mycobacteriales bacterium | reverse complement strand
GCTCGGCCGCGACCAGGACATGCTCGCCGCCCCGCGGTTGGACAATCTTTCCTCCAGTCATGCCGGCCTCACCGCGCTACTTCGAATCGCTGAGGCCAAAGCAGATGCCGACACCATTGCGATATTTGCAGCCTTCGACCACGAAGAAGTTGGCTCCGGGACATTCACCGGGGCCGGTGGACCGCTGTTACAGCAGACGATCTCGCGGCTCGTTGGTTCACTCAAAGGCGGGCCGGAAGAAATAGGCCAGATGCTGGCCGCCTCCCGATGTCTGTCGGCAGACGCTGCGCATGCGGTGAATCCGAACTACCAGTCGTTCTACGATCCGGACCACCACCTGATCATGAACCAGGGTCCGGCCCTGAAAGTCAACGCGGATCAGCATTATGGGACTGACGGTGTCGGAATCGCCGGCTGGAAGCGGGCCTGCCGCGCGGTGGATGTGCCGGTCCAGACGTTCGTGGGTCGAAACGACGTGAGCTGCGGTTCGACGTTGGGCAAATTTGTCGCCACTGGTTTAGGGGTTCGCACGGTGGATGTCGGAATTCCGATTCTGTCGATGCACTCGACCAGGGAGTTGGGCGGTGTCGACGATGCCCGTTATTTGGTCGATGCGGTCGCAGAGTTTCTCGTAGACCCGGTTTAGCCTCGAGAGCCGGCGCCGCAAATCAGCGCCGGCCCCCGAGTTCTTTCACCCGCCCCGGTCTGTGTTGAATCTTTGGTATTTAGCCCGTACTGGACGTTTCTCGCGGTCCGGCTGGGGGATTCATAGACACCACGGTGGTCTCCTCAGCGGTGGTCTGCGCAGCGGTGGTCTCCTCAGCGGTGGTCTGCGCAGCGGTGGCCGGCACGGTGCTCGCCTCGATCGGCACCGAAGCGCCGATAGTTACCTGGACCTGCCCGAATTGGACGACAATCTCTCCCCCGGCCGGCGACTGGGCGATAACCCGGCCGACGAGAGCGGGATCGGTGACCTCCGAGGTCCGCGTCTGCGGATCGATCTGGAAATAGGCTCCATCCAGCGCCGTTGCTGCCTCCTCCTGGCTCAGACCAACCACGTTCGGCACCGGGGCTCGCCCACTGGTTTCGATCACTTGGGCGGCGTACGGGCCCGATCGTCGATAGTTCGGATCGGCGGCGACCTCTTGCACGAAGGTCAGCGACACCGGCGTGGAACCGCTTGCCATCCCGATCGAGCCGGCAAAACTGAGCGAGTCCGATGACATCGCGATGATGGTGGTGCCATCGGGGTGGTAGGCGACGGCGTGGACCTGATTGTTCATCGTTGACGTGGTCGCTCCCGCCGAATCGATGGTGTCGGCCCGGCGGCTTCCGCTGGTCAGGTCGACCACCGTGCCGTCCGGGTACGTCACTCGTCGGTCCAGCTCGCCTTCGTGGCAGGGCGGCGCCGCTTGTCCGTCATAGGCGATGTAGACGCCGAAATCGCCGACCCCCAAGGGCGAATCGAGAAAGGCGTCGAACCGTAATTGCCAGCCCAACTCATTGGGGTTTCGGATCTGGCCGGTCAAGAACGTTGGAATGCCCAACTGGGTATTCGTTCTTGCGGTGGCGCCCAGAGAATTCAGTTGACCCCAGATGGCAGCCGTCATTGCCTCCGGCGCGGCTGCTGGATCGAGCGTCATTCCGGTCGTTATCGAGCTGCGTCCAGTTTCGTTTACCGACCCCTGCGTTGCGCTTTCGGCAGGAGTTGGCGGGGCGTCCGAGAATGCGCTGTGCTGTTGGACAGTTACTGGTGCCGGTGGTGTCGACGTGGATGTGTTGGCCGCGGTCGATCCGCTTGCCGAAACGCTTGCCGCCGCGTTGTTGGATGCGGAGGTCAGCGCTGCCTGCGCACTATTGCTGTTGGTCGGTCCGAGAACGGTTGCACAGCCGGGAATCCCACCTGCCGCCGGACTATCGCGAAGCCTGGGCACCAGGATCGAGGTGCCCACCACAATAACCACGGCCACCGAAGCCGCCCCGATGACTGCCGCATTGCGGCGTCGGCGGACTCGACGAGAGCCAACAATGACCAACTGCTCGAGGTCAATGCCGAGTGGTGGTTCCCCGGGGAACGCCTGCTCCAGATTGGGCCTGTTGTTCATTTCTTCACCTCTATGGATTCTGACGACGCCGGATCCAGGACGTCACCGTCCTCGAGTTCGGCTCGCATGGTGGAGAGCCCCCGTGCGGTCTGCGATTTGACCGTGCCCTGGGTAACACCGAGGGCAGCGGCGGTCTCGGCAACAGAAAGACCGTGGTAGTAACGCAATACCACCGCCGCTCGTTGTCGAGGTGGTACCTGTTGAAGGGCTGCTCGCACTGCCAGGATGTCGGCGACATTGACCTCTGCCACCGGAATTTCGGGTAGTTCACCGCTGACTTCTGATCTCCGGTATGGCCTTCGGGATTCGTCGATGGCCAACCTGGTGATCACCTTCCGGGCATAGGCATCCACGGTTGCTCGCTCGATATGGTTCCATCGCACGTACATTCGCAAAAGCGCCTGCTGTACAAGATCTTCGGCGCGAATCCAGTCGCCGCAGATCAGGTACGCGATTCGTCGCCACACCAGGGCCCGGTCCTGGACCACGGCGACGAAATCGTCCCGGTTGCGCACTCGTTCCTCTCACTGCTCTGATTCCCGACGCTATCTACGCGCGAACGTCCCTAAGGGTTGCACCCGTCTCCGCATTGGCACCGAACAATCCACCACAGATCTCTCTCGATCAACAGCACCTGCTGGGATAGGGTCCGCGAATGGAGCAGGTAGCGGTGCTGATCAACCCGATCGCCGGCGGTGGACGGGCGCTGCCGATCGGACGCCAGGCGATCAGATTGCTTCGAGCAACCGGACTACAGGTCCAGGAGTTGATCGGGACCGACGCCGCCGACTCGTTGACGATTACCAGGCGGGTCGTGGAGGCGGGCGTCGATGCGATTTATGCCTGCGGCGGGGATGGAATCACGCACCAGGCCATTCAGGCCGTTGCCCACACCGACACCGCCCTGGGCGTCATCCCCGGTGGTTCCGGAAACGACTTTGCCCGGGCGATCGGCGTTCCGCTCGACAACCCTGCTGCCGCCGTTGCGCATTCGCTACTCGGCTCCCACGAGATCGATCTGGCTCGAGTGGGTGGCACCTGGTTCGGGACCGTCCTGGCCGCCGGCTTCGACTCGAAGGTGAATGACCGGGTCAACAGGACGAGGTGGCCGAAGGGTCGGGCCCGCTATAACCTGTCGATTCTGGCCGAGCTGGCTGCCTTTACACCGCTGCCGTTCACCCTTGACATCGACGGTGAACTGACCGAACTCGACGCGATGCTGGTAGCCGTCGGCAACGGATCGAGCTACGGCGGCGGGATGCGAATTTGTCCGGGTGCGCTCCTGACCGACGGACTTCTGGACATCACCGTGGTCTCACGCCTGAGCCGCCTCCAGCTGATCCGAATGTTTCCCTCGGTATATCCGGGGCGGCATATCGAGCGCCGCGAGGTCCTGACATTCCAGGGGAGATCAATCACGATAAATGCTCCCCAGGTCAACGCCTATGCCGATGGCGAGTACATCGACGCCTTGCCGATCACCTGTCAAGCGGTGCCGCAGGCATTGCGCGTGCTCGGCCCCTTGCCGGTCGAGATGGTGCAGGATTAGCTCAGCTGCGGACCTGAGGAAAGGGGGTCGGTATGTCGACCATGCCGTTGCCCGAACGCCCCGCCGTCGCCGGATTGCACAAAATTGCTCGAGACCTCCAGCCCCACAGTAGTTCTGAATCAGCCGAGCTGGTCGAGGAGTTCCATCCCGGGACCCGGCTGGACAGCTTCTTGGCCCACGCCGTCCTGCGATACGACGACGACGATGGACCGGAGAGATGGGCTGCTGCCGCAAAGATGCTCGCCGAATCTCCGGAGCTGGCCGTCGGCACCATCTGGAGCGCAGCGGCCACTGCAAATCATCAAGCGGTACAACAGCTTCTGATCGAGGACGCACATGCTGCGACTCGCAGTGGTGGACCCTTCGGCTGGGAACCCCTGCTGTATCTCACGTATTCCCGCCTCCCCGCTCCGCTGGATGATGTGCTGGCCACGGCGAGGCTG
>JBBSUU010000341.1:0-4101 GCA_038234115.1 Mycobacteriales bacterium | reverse complement strand
ATCACCGGCACCAGCGAGTCGCTGCGAATGGACGCCGACACCATCGCCCCGGAGTCCGCCTGCACCTCGGTTCAGCTGCACCTGCAGGTCTCCCCCGCCGACTTTGCGGCCAACTGGAATGCTGCGCAGACGCTAGCCGGCCCACAATTGGCGCTGGGCGCCAACTCTCCTTTTTTGTTCGGTAAGAAGCTCTGGGCCGAGACCCGAACCGAGCTTTTCCTGCAGGCCACCGACACCCGCTCGATCGAACTGCGAAATCAAGGCGTCCGGCCCGCGGTGTTCTTCGGCGAGCGCTGGATCACCTCGATCTTCGATCTGTTCGAGGAGAACGTGCGCTATTTCCCGGCGTTATTGCCCGAGACCACCGATGAAGACCCGGATGCCGTGCTGGCCACCGGAAGAGCACCAAAACTGCAAGAACTACGGCTCCACAACGGCACGGTGTACCGCTGGAATCGCCCGGTTTACGACGTCGTCGACGGGCAGCCGCACCTGCGTGTGGAGAACCGGGTACTGCCGGCCGGCCCCACCGTGGCCGACGTACTGGCCAACGCGGCGTTCTACTACGGCTCGATGAAAATGCTGGCCGCTGACGAGCGACCGGTCTGGTCGAAGATGTCATTCGCCGCAGCGGCCGCCAATTTTGATTCCGGCGCCCGTCGGGGGGTAGATGCCACCTTCTATTGGCCGGGCTTCGGGGAAGTTCCCTGGGATGAACTGCTGCTGCGTCATCTGTTGCCGCTGGCCCACGAAGGTCTGGCGCGGTGGGGTGTTTCTACTGCCGTTCGGGACCGGTTCCTGGGCATTGTCGAGGACCGCTGTAAGACCAGGCGCAACGGGGCTGCTTGGCAGACTTCCACCGTGGAAGCGTTTGAAAGTCGAGGGCTCAGTCGACCGGCGGCGCTCAAAGAGATGCTCCGGCTGTACGCGGACGGTATGCATTCCAATGAGCCGGTGCATACCTGGGAGATTCCGAGCTCGAGGTAAGTTGCCACCCAATTGCGCCCACAAAGTCCGGCACGCTGGATGGGTGACAGCGGCTCAGTGGGTTATCCCACTAACGGTCGACTGGTAAATCGCAGTTAACTGCGCAAATATCAGGGGCATGGATGCACTCGACGAGGAGTTGCCAGTTGTTGCGCTGTCCCTGGCGGGAGACACGCCGACGGCGAGCCGGGCCGATTGGGACAAGGCGGCGGCTGCAGTGTTGCGCAAAGCGGGGAGAATGTCCGCCGAGGATGGCGATACCCTTGCCCTGGAAAGACTCTCGAGCCGGATGCCGGACACCCTCGTCGTACCCGCCCTGGGTACCGCCGAAACCGTGCTCGGGACGGCCGATCCAGGACTCCCCGGCCGGGCACCGTTCACCCGGGGTAGTGTTACCGCGCACACCGACGGTTGGGACATTCGAGCGCAGATTGCCGAACCCGATGCGGTGAAGGCCAACCAGGCGGCCTTGCTGGATCTGGAACGCGGGGCTGTGTCGTTGTGGCTGACCGTCGGGGATTCCGGCAGCGCGGTGGCCGATCTGGGGCGGGTGTTGGATGGGGTCTTCTTGAACTTCGGGCCGGTCGTGTTGAATCCTGATGCGACAGTTGACCCGGTGGCAGTGGCAACTGCTTTCGAGAACGTTCTGCAGGAGCGCGGTTTGACCAGCGCCGCAACCTCCAATTTGGGGGCGGACCCGATCGGGGCGGTCGGCCGATTTGGGGGCTCGCCCGAGGTGACCGCAACGGTCGTCGAGGTGGCGCGGGTGGCTCAACGGTTGGGCGTTCGGGGTCTGGTGGTGGATGCCACGGTGGTTCATGACGCCGGGGCCACCGATGCCCAGGAATTGGGATATTCGCTGGCGGTCGGTCTGGCCTATCTGCGCATTCTGGAAGATGCCGGGTTTGACCTCGACGATGCGGCGGCACTGATCGAGTTCCGTTATGCCGCAACTGATGCGCAGTTCCCGACGATCGCCAAGCTGCGCGCCGCTCGGACCCTCTGGCATCGGGTGACGCAATTGTGTGGGATCGCGCAGAGCGCTCGCGGGCAAATCCAGCATGCCGTGACGTCAAAGCCGATGATGACCCGCTACGACCCTTGGGTGAACATGTTGCGTACCACGGTGGCCTCGTTTGCCGCCGGGGTTGGCGGGGCGAATGCGGTGTCCGTGCTGCCATTTGATGACGCAATCGGCAAACCGGATACCTTGGCCAGGCGCATCGCTCGCAATACTTCTTCGTTGCTGATCAGCGAATCCCATCTGGGTAAGGTGACCGACCCGGCCGGCGGTTCCTATGCCGTCGAGCAGATGACACAAAACAGCGCCGAATTGGGTTGGGCGCAATTCCAACTGATCGAAGCAGCCGGCGGGGTGCTTGCGGTGTTGGCCGACGGCACCTTGGCCGCTCGGGTGGCTGACGCTGCCACCGCGCGAGATCTGTTGATCGCCAAGCGTCGGCAGCCGATCACCGGGGTCAGCGAGTTCCCCCATAGCGGCGAACGACTTCCGGTTCGGGAGCCCAGAACGAACGTGAACCCGACCGGGACGCTCGCCTTCCGGGCCTATGCGGAACCGTTTGAAACACTGCGCGATACGCCACCGAGTGCATCGGTGTTTCTGGCGACCCTGGGCACGGTGGCCCAACACACTGCGCGGGCCACATTTGCCGGGAACCTCTTTGCCGCCGGCGGGGTGTCCACCGTGGTGGCCGGCGGCACCACCGGAACCGCGGACGTGGTGGCGAAGTTCCGCGAAAGTGGTTGCATGGTGGCGTGTGTGGCCGGAACCGACGGGGCTTATGCGGCCACCGGCGCGGAGGTGGTTGCCGCCCTGCGAGAGGCCGGCGCGAAATGGGTGATCCTGACCGGGAAACCACCGGCAGATATTGAAACCGATGATTTTCTATCTGTTGGCGCCGACGCGCTGGCGTTCTTGCATCGCACCCGAGATCAGTTGCAGGAGAACTCATGAGCATCCCGAAATCCTTTGCTGGCCTTGACTTTTTCAGCCCTGCCGAGTCAGCGACCGCCGTAACCGAGGGTCCGGCAACGACCGCTGCGCCCTGGCATGCACCGGAAGGAATAGATATCCAGGGGCTCTACACGGCCACGGATCTGACCGGTCTGGACGCGTTGAACACCTACCCGGGTCTCGCGCCGTACCTGCGCGGCCCATACCCGACGATGTACACCACGCAACCGTGGACCGTTCGGCAGTACGCCGGGTTTTCCACTGCCGCCGAATCAAATGCCTTCTATCGCCGTAATCTCGCCGCCGGACAAAAAGGCCTGTCGGTGGCTTTTGACCTGGCCACCCACCGTGGTTACGACTCCGATCACCCAAGGGTGGGCGGTGACGTCGGAATGGCCGGCGTGGCCATCGATTCCATCTATGACGCCCGCCAACTCTTCGATGGCATTCCACTGGACCAGATGTCGGTCTCGATGACGATGAACGGAGCCGTCCTCCCGGTACTGGCGCTCTACGTGGTGGCCGCGGAGGAGCAGGGTGTGTCGCCGGACAAGCTGGCCGGCACCATCCAGAACGACATCCTCAAAGAGTTCATGGTCCGCAACACCTACATCTATCCGCCGAAGCATTCGATGCGGATCATCTCCGACATTTTCTCCTACACCGCAGCGAAAATGCCGAAATTCAACTCGATCTCGATCTCCGGTTACCACATCCAGGAGGCGGGAGCGACCGCTGACCTGGAACTGGCCTACACACTGGCCGACGGGGTGGAATATCTGCGCGCCGGACTGGCCACCGGCATGGACGTCGACACATTCGCACCGCGCCTGAGCTTCTTCTGGGCGATCGGCATGAACTTTTTCATGGAGGTCGCGAAGATGCGCGCCGCGCGCGCCATCTGGTCCCGATTGGTACACGATTTCAAACCGAAGAACCCGAAATCGCTGTCCCTGCGCACCCATTCGCAGACCTCCGGATGGTCACTGACGGCTCAGGACGTCTACAACAACGTGGTACGAACCTGCATCGAGGCGATGGCTGCCACCCAGGGCCACACCCAATCACTGCATACCAACGCGTTGGACGAAGCGATTGCGCTGCCCACGGACTTCTCTGCCCGGATCGCCCGAAACACT
>JBBSUU010000340.1:0-4104 GCA_038234115.1 Mycobacteriales bacterium | reverse complement strand
CGGCTCGGTGGTCTCCGCCGGGGATGCCAGAGCTTTGGCCGGCCGGGGGATCGCGTGATGTCGGTCGACGACAACGCTCCCGACGGGGCCTCGCGCAAGCAGGCCCGGAACCGGACCCCGAAGCAAACAGGCAGCGCTGCGGGCGCTGAGGTTCCGATCGCCACCCCCGGGGTCAAGCGCCCGGATCCGGAGCGCGGCTTTCGGGGTGTAATGTCCGGTGCCCTGCTCCTCCAAGCGATTACGGTCCCGCTCGGACTCCCCGTCGCCTCTGCAGCCGGGCCGCTGGCATGGTGGGAAATTACCTTGGTGCTGCTCTTGACCGCCGGGCTCATCGCCCTGTGTGCCTTCGTGAAGAAACCTTGGGCGGTCCCGGCCATTCTCGGGCTGCAGGCGGTCAACATTGCCTGTTGGGTAGTGCATCCGGCGCTGGGGATCGTGGGCGTGATCTTTGCCGTCGCCTGGTGGACTCTCCTGCATTTTCGCAATGAGTATCGTCGGCGACTCGCCGAGGGTAGTCTGCCTTCCCAGCGCCCGGCCGGGTAGTCGGGAATTTCCCCGTCCCGCTTTCCTTTTTGTAACCTGAACACCGCATTGCCGTTTCGTCCCAGTTATGCCCGATGAGCAGCACCGAGAACAAAGGAGTCCCCGGCGTGTCCGAAGAACGCAGTTTGGTCCTGATCAAGCCCGATGGCGTGGCCCGTGGCCTGGTGGGTGAGGTCATCAATCGCATCGAACGCAAGGGGCTGACACTGGTTGCCCTGGATTACCGCATCACCACAGTGGAAGTGGCTCAGGAGCACTACGCCGAACATGCCGAACGTCCGTTCTTTGCCGGCCTGGTGGAGTTCATCACCGGTGGCCCGCTGGTCGCGGCAGTCATCGCGGGCCCCAGAGCTATCGCCGCCTTCCGCCAGCTGGCCGGCGGCACCGACCCGGTCGACAAGGCCACCCCCGGCACCATTCGCGGTGACTTCGGCCTCGAGGTGCAGTTCAACATCGTGCATGGTTCGGACTCTCCGGAGTCGGCAGCACGCGAGATCGGCCTCTGGTTCCCGAACCTGTGACCGAAACGCCGAACATTCAGGAGCCGGTTGTCCGGCGAGTGGGCCCGGGCCAGCCCGGCGCAGCCACCGGCGCCCGAAATACCGCATTGGCGTCGGATAACTTCTTTGCTGCAGCACTTTTGACGTTGTGGCACCGAGTATCCGAGGCCGGTGGGGCGGTGGGATTTTCGCCGCCCGTCAGCCGGCAGCAAGTCGCCCCCGCGGTGGCCAAAGCGGTCGACGAGCTGCGGGCCGGTACCCGTAAGGCCGTCGTGTTCACCCAGGACACCGATCTGGCCCGAAATCAGCTCATTGCCTGCGCGTTCCTCGTACCGAACTTTTCGGACCTCGACAGCCACCGGATCGATGTCCGCACCGTGATGGTCGACCCGGCCGTGCAAGGGCGTGGCCTGGGCAAGAAGATGATCGAAGAAGTGGTCAACTACTCCCGTGAACTCGGTGCGGAAACGATCACGCTGTCCGCCCGTGGCGGCGAAGGACTCGAGAAGTTTTACGAGACATTGGGTTTCAGCGAATGGGGCCGGATGCCCGACGCCATTCGCGTGTCCGCTACGGATTCGCGCGACGAGATCTATTATTGGCGCAGCATCAAAGATTAGCTGCGGACGACCCGATCCGGTTGGCTGTCGAACTTCGGCGCGATGGCAATCGGGTGCTCCGAGCATTCAAGGAGCACAATGGCGTGATGAGCAAAACCATCCTGGCGACCGGCGCTGCCGCCGTTGCATCCGCGGCGATCGGCAGCGTCGGCACCACGCCCGACAGTCTCTGGTACCGGAGTTTGCGCAAACCAACCTGGGAGCCGCCCCCGTTGGCCTTCCCGCTGGTCTGGACCCCGTTGTATGTCGACATCGCGGTGACCTCCGCTCTTGCACTGGACGAACTCGACAACCAGGGTCGGGTCGAAGAGCGCCAAGCCCTGATCAAAGCGCTGGTGGTGAATCTGGTGCTCAACACCGGCTGGAGTTGGTTGTTCTTCACGGCCAAAAAACCCTGGCCGGCCACCGTTGAATGCGCTGTACTTGCCGTCAGTTCCGCCGATCTTGTTCGCCGCGTTGGAAAGGCGAAGAAAGCGGCCGGCTGGGCGTTGGCACCGTATGCAATCTGGTGCGGTTTCGCCACCTTTTTGAGTGGGACCATTTCCCGCCTGAATCCGGGGCGATAGACCCTGCCACGCCGGCGCGTTCGCTGACGGTACGGCGGATGTCGGTGCCGCCGAGTAGGGTCCAATCTCGTGATCGATCGCGCCACTCCTGGAACTGAAGCTGCTACCGATCTCACCACCCGGGCAGTTGGACGGCCCATGGTCCACGCCCGCGATCTGGTCAAGACCTTCGAGGTGAAGCCGAGTAGGGCCAACCCAAATCCGACTCCGGTGCGGGCCGTCCGCGGCATTGACGTCGACGTGCCGGCCGGCGAAGCGTTCGGTTTTCTCGGACCCAACGGCGCCGGGAAATCTTCCACGATGAGAATGATCGCCTGCGTATCGCCGCGGACCTCCGGTGAGCTGAAAATATTGGGTCTCGACCCGGCGCGTGATGGGGTCCAGATCCGTGGGCGACTCGGTGTCGTACCCCAGCAGGACAATCTGGACAACGAGCTCACGGTGCGAGAGAACCTGGTCGTCTATGGGCGTTACTTCGGACTTTCACGCGCGGCCTGCCGGGATAAAGCCGAGGAGTTACTCGATTTCGCGCAGTTGACCGAGAAGGCCAACGCCAAGGTGGACGGACTCTCCGGCGGGATGAAACGTAGACTCACCATTGCCCGATCGCTGGTCAACGATCCAGAGTTGTTGCTGCTGGACGAGCCAACCACCGGCTTGGATCCGCAGGCCCGACATGTACTCTGGGATCGTCTCTTTCGGCTGAAGCAGCAGGGTGTCACGCTCATCCTGACCACCCATTACATGGACGAGGCCGAGCAGCTCTGCGATCGGCTGGTGGTGATGGATGACGGCAAGATCGGCGCCGAGGGATCCCCGGCCGAGTTGATCGCCACCTACGCCACCCGGGAGGTGCTCGAACTGCGCTTCGTTCCAGGCACTCAACACCAGGCCGAAACCCTGGTTCACGGTCTCACCGAGCGCATTGAGATCCTGCCTGATCGGCTGCTCCTGTATACCGAGGACGGCGAGGCGACCCTGACCCAAGCGCTCACCCTCGGGATCAAACCAATTTCCACGTTGGTCAGAAGGTCCTCGCTGGAAGATGTCTTTTTGCGCCTGACCGGCAGATCGTTGATCGACTGATGAATCCGGCCGCACCAGTGGACTCAGCAGAACTGGTTTTGACAAGAACACCCGGCCCGCGATACCTGGTCTGGGAATATTTGATGCGGCTCTGGCGCCGTTTCCTGTTCTCCAGTCTCGGCGAAGCCATCGGTAGCCCCTTGCTCTATCTGTTGGCCATGGGTGTGGGGCTGGGTAGCCTGGTCGATTGGAATGGGAGCGGCGGCGCACTCGGTGGTGTCAGCTACCTGCAGTACATTGCGCCGGCCCTGCTATGCGCCGCGGCTTTGCAAATCGCCGTCGGCGAGTCCTCCTATCCGGCGTACAGCCGATTCCACTGGGGCCGGGAATACTGGGCCATCACCGCGACCCCGATAACTCCGCTTCAAGTGGCCGACGGCCAGCTTCTCTTCGTCGCCACCAGACTGGTTACCGGTGCTGCGGCTTACTTCCTGGTGGTGATAGCATTCGGTGCCGGTGGTGGCTGGGCCGGACTGCTGATGATTCCCATCGCGGTGCTGATGGGGGCCGGGTTCGGCTCTTGGGTGCTGGTTCTGGGCGCTCGGATGCGGTCCGAAGGTGGGGCCTTCAACGTGGTCTTCCGCTTCGTGGTGCTGCCGATGACGCTTTTCTCCGGCTCGTTCTTTCCGGTCGAGCAGATACCCTGGGCTCTTCGATGGCTGACCTTGTTCTCTCCGCTGTGGCACGCCAATGAATTGGCGCGGGGAGCTGTCCTGGGCGGTCTCGAGTTCGGTGCAGCGGCTGGTCATCTCGGCTTTCTCGTGCTGCTGCTGATCGCCGGCATCTGGG
>JBBSUU010000339.1:0-4108 GCA_038234115.1 Mycobacteriales bacterium | reverse complement strand
GTCAGGGACTACGGCGATCACCTGCTGGCCTCGGTGAACCAAGCCATCAGGGTGGCCCGGGCGACCGGGTGTCGCCTCCAGATCTCGCACCTGACTGCCGTTGGGCGGCGGAACTGGGGGGCCGTCAAAGATGCTCTGGCGCAGGTCGACGCGGCCAGAGCGGACGGCTTCGACGTCGGCGTGGACATCTATCCCTACCTGGCGGGTAGCGCGCCGCTGAGCCAATTACTCCCGGATTGGGCACAGGAGGGCGGCAGTGAAGTGTTCGCGCTGCGGCTGTGGGAACCGGCGATGCGGGAGCGGGTGACAACGGCCTGGGGTGATCGGCCCTGGGACTGGAACGACATCGTGGTCAACGCGGTGGCCGGTGAGCGGGTCGAGGACCCGGCCAACGCCTTATTTCTCGGACAGTCGGTGGCAGCGCTGGCGCAGCAGCGTGGGGTAGAACCGGATGAGGTGGCGCTGGATCTGCTGGCCACGTACGGAGCCTCGGTGCTGATGGTGGCCTTCGGTCGCAGTGCCGATGATCTACAGGCGGTGCTCGATCACCCGGCCACCGTCGTCGCCTCGGACGGGCAAGCCCTGGACCCGAGCGGACCGACCGGGGCGGCCGGACGTCCACATCCGCGGTCCTACGGTTGTTTCCCGCGATATCTGTCGCGCTACGCCCCGGATCTGGCTGACGGTATCCGTCGCTGCACCTTCGCCGCGGCGGCCCGGGTCGGGTTGACCGACCGCGGGCTACTGGCCGATGGTTACCCGGCCGATCTGGTGGTATTCGATCCGGTCACTCTGACCGACAACGCGACGTTTGACGATCCGCAGCAGTTCGCCACTGGGGTCGCACTGGTACTGGTCAATGGCCAGATCGTGCTCGACCACGGGGTCGACACCGGAGCCCGGCCGGGCATGGTGCTGGCCGTAAACCCTGACCACCACAAATTCACCGAATAGAAGAGGCACCCCAGTGATTCTCGATGTGCACACCCACGCCATGACACCCGAACACTGGGGACCGGAATGGGAGAAGAATTGGGAGCCGGTCTACCAGGAACCGGCGCACTCCACCACGGTGGCGGCCTACGACCTGGCAATGACCGGGGTGGACACCACCTTCGTGTTCGGGCTTCGCGCCACCAGGGCCGGAGTGGCCACCCCGCACGACTGGATCGCCGATTTTGTCCGGAAGTCGGCCACCAACTGTCTGGGATTCATGGCGCTGGACCCTTGCGATGACGACGTGCTGGAGCAACTGCGCTACGGCATCGAGCTCGGACTGCGCGGCATCAAGCTGTACCCGGTGCTGGCCCATTTTGATCCGCGGGATGAGGCCTTGGATCCGTTTTACCGCGCCGCGACTGACGCCGGACTGATTGTGCTGTGGCACATGGGCGCGACCCCGTCACCGGAGGGGAGGCTGGACCTGAGTCAACCGCTGGTGATCGACGAAGTGGCCCGCAGGCATCCTGGATTGACCCAGATCATCGCTCACCTCGGACACCCGTGGCAGCGCGACACCATGGTGGTGCTGCGCAAGAACCGACGGGTGTTCTCCGATGTCTCCGCTTGCTGGGCCCGCCCGGCGGACGGACACCGGGCGCTGATCCGCGCCCAGGAGTGGGGCGTGGTGAACAAGCTGCTGTTCGGCTCCGACTACCCGATCTGGACCCCGGCAGAAGCCATTGCCGGGGTGCAGTCGTTGGCGGCAATCGGTTCGCCGGTTGGTGCCCCAACGCGGGCCCAGGAGACGCTGGACTGGATTCTGACCGGCGACCAGCGTGCGGCGCTGGGGGTCGAGAAGTGACCGGCGATTCAGCAGCTGCCCAGGCCACATCCCTGGCCCAAACAGACTTCTCGACCATCCCAACACCGACGCTCACCCTGGACGTCCCCCGGATGGAGACCAATATCGCTGTCACGGCCGCGACCTTCGCCGCCGCCGGCGTGGCGCTGAGACCACACTTCAAGACATCCAAGTGTCTGCAGGTCGCCGCGCGGCAACGAGATGCGGGCGCCGCCGGTTTCACCTGCTCGACACCGGCCGAGGTTCGAGCACTCACCGAAGCCGGTTTCACCGATCTGCTCTGGGCCCATCAGCCGGTGGGCCCGGGCAAGGTCGCGACCGCAGTCGATTTCGCCGGCTCGGCGGGCTTGCGGATCATCCTGGATTCCCTTGCCGTCGCCGAGCCGATCTCGCGGCTGGCGCACGAAAAAGGGGTGACGGTGGGGTATCTGCTGGAGATCGACACCGGACAGGGACGTACCGGGGTGCTGCCGGCGGCTGCCGTGGAAGTTGCGGGGCAGGTGGCGAATCTACCGGGTCTCAAGCTTGCCGGCGTGATCACCCACGAGGGGCACCTGAGCGGCTTTCTGGGCGACCGGCCGGGTTTGACCGCCGCAGCGGCGGGCGTTGGCGCGACGTTGGCCGCGGTGGCGCAAGACCTGCGCGCTGCCGGGCATGAGTGCGAGATCGTCTCGGTCGGATCCACCCCGGGGATGCAGTCGGCTCCGTTTGCGCCCGGTGTTACCGAGGGCAGACCCGGAACCTACGTGTATTACGACGCGAACCAGACGCGGCTGCAGAGTTGCGAGTTGAATCAATGCGCATCCTCGGTATTGACCAGGGTGGTGTCGGCGAATCGTCCGGGTACCGCGATCATCGACGCCGGACTCAAGGCGATGAGCGCCGACGCGCTGACACCCGTGAACGGGGCCGGCATTGTTGTTGACCTACATGGAGTTCCGCTAGCTGATCTGTTCTTCGGCACCGCGAACGAGGAGCACGGCTTCTTGACCGGATCCGGGACCAACCTGCTGCGGGTTGGTGACCTGCTGCGGGTGATCCCCAATCACGCCTGCGGTACCTCCAATATGTGGAGCAAACTTTTGGCGGTGCATGGCGACGGACGATGTGAGGAATGGCCCATCGTCGCACGACACTGAGCAGGAAGACACTCAGCTGCCAGACACTCAGCGGCCAGATAATGGCTGCAGGTCCTCAGCGGCGGATCTTGGCGAAGGCAGCGCGATCGATGGCCGAAACCGGACGGCCTTCGTCATTGAGGGCATCGGCCGGGTCGACGCGCGCATCCACTCCGCCGGCAAGCAGTGCGGTCTCCGGTCCGATATTCCGTTTGACCAAAGCCAGGGCGATCGGGCCGTCCTCGTGATGGATCGCGACCGTACCGACCCTTCCGACCACCCGCCCCTCGACCGTGGTGACATCTTGACCGGGAATCGGCAGCACGTCCTGGGTGCCGTCCAGGTTGAGCATCACCAAACGCCGGGGCGGGCGTCCGAGATTGGCCACCCGGGCAACAGTTTCCTGGCCCCGGTAGCAGCCCTTGTTCATGTGGACGGCCACACCGAGCAACCCGACCTCGTTCGGAATGGTTCGGTCGTCGGTGTCCACGCCGGCCCGGGGGATCCGTCGGGGGATCCGCAGCGCGTCATCGGCCCAGGTGCCCACCGGCGAGGCGCCGGCCGTGATCAACTCACCGGCCACGACGCCGGCCCGGGCGCGCGGGACGAACAGGTCGACCCCCCACTCGGTGCCGCGGGCGAAACCGCCGTCGGGGAGCTCGACGGCACTGGGGCCGGTCAGTACCGGGACCCCGGCAAGCGTCTTCGGGCCGACCAGGCTCAATTGTTGGAAATCGGCGCTGATGTCGCTGACCTGCACATCCGACCAGAATTTCATCATCTCCAGGTACTTGACCAGCGGCCCGGTGGTGCCGGGCTCGGTGTCCAGGTAGGTGATGCCGCCGACCTCGGTAACGCCAAAATGATGTTCGACATGTCCGTTCGGACTCAACACCAATGCTTGGGTGGTGCTGTTGTCGGCCAACGGCATCAGCAGTTGACTGGTCAGCTTGTTGAGCCAGTCGTGACGATCCGGCCCGGCGACGCTGATCAGGCCCCGCTGACCGCGGTCCACCAGCCCGGTCCCCATCTCGGCTCGACGCTGCTCGATCATGGGGTCTCCGTAATGCCAGGCCACCGACGCATCCGGGCCTTCGGCGGCAACGGCGCCGGGAAGAGACAACAGGGCAGAAACGGAAGTACTCATGCCTTGATCGTAGGCCGGGCTTGCGACGAATCATTGTTT